>JBNGDP010000044.1:0-25679 GCA_049975345.1 Oceanipulchritudo sp.
GATCGTAGGTCATAGATCATAGGTCAACGAAGGTGTAACAGGCATTCCTGCCTGTTTTCGAAAAGGATTCCGAACGGGCGAGGCTTCCAGGGAATCACCGCAGGCAGGGATGCCTGCGACACCTTGACCTACGACCACACAACCCATTCCCCCACATCCGGGACGGGGCGGGGAAGGCCCTCTTGGGGGGAGGGGGAGCGGAAGGGGTCGGTTTCCACCTCCTCGAGGTCGAGGTCGCAGGAGGCCTCGATGACGACCCCGCGGGGTTCCGGCACCGGCCTCTGGCGGTCCAAGTCGAACAGCTGGCTCAAGCGACGGGTGCCCGGCGTGAGGATTTCCAGGGGATGGTCGGGAACCCCCTCCTTTTTCAGGAAATAAAACAGGCAGGGATAGCAGCGGTGCTCGTATTCCCGGGTGTACTCCCGGATAAAGCGGTTGGAGGAGTCCGTACGGTTCCCCAGCAGGACAATGTCGGAATAATAAAGGCAGGCATCGTACCAGGCCCGCAGGGGAGGGTGTCGCTCCATGCCCGCGCAATCCACACAGGTGACAACCTTGACCGGCTCGAGAAGGCACTTTTCCAGGTCGCCGGCCAGTTTTTCGAGCTGGGGAACGGGCGAAAGGCGGGGATCCAGGAGAAGGAAAACGCTTCCCGGGGCATCCGGATTGAGCACCCAGTGGGCCGATTCCGCCTGATAGGATTCGACAACGGTGTTTTCTTCGGCTTCCCATTCCAGTCCTTCCGGGAGGCAAAGCCGGAGCGGCTTTTCCGTTTCCCCCTGGCCGCCCAGATGCGACAGGCAATGCCGGATTTCCGGCACGTGGGTCCCCATGAAGAGGAATACGTTCACTTCTCCGCCAGCCTTTCCGTTCCGGAAAAAGAAAAGACGTGGTTCTGTGCGTGGTGGCGCATCCAGTGGTCGACGAGGACCAGCGCGGCCATGGCCTCGACAATCGGGACCGCCCGCGGGAGGACGCAGGCGTCGTGACGGCCTTTCCCCATCAGGCGGGTGGATTCCCCGGAGGGCCTTACCGTGTCCTGTTCCCGGATGATCGTCGCGGTCGGCTTGAAGGCGGTCCGGAAATAGAGTTCCTCGCCGCTGGAGATGCCGCCCAGCACCCCGCCGGCCCGGTTGGTACGGGCGCGGATACGGCCCTCGCGGGATTCAAAGGGGTCGTTGTGCTCGCTTCCCCGCATCCGGGTTCCGGCGAACCCGCTGCCAACCTCGAATCCCTTGGTGGCGGGCAGCGAAAGCATGGCCTTGGCCAGGTCCGCCTCCAGACGGTCAAAAACCGGATCGCCCAGTCCGGCCGGCAGGCCCCGCACCCGGCAGCCGATGATTCCGCCCAGGCTGTCCCCCTCGCTGCGAGCCTGCTTGATCCGCTCGATCATTCTTGCCGCGGTTTCCGGATCCGGACAACGGACGGGGGTCGACTCCACCCGTTCGCGGGTGATGTCGACGCCCTGGTCGGGCATGCGGATGTCCTGGACGGTTTCAACGCAGGCGACGATCTCGACCCCGGCGGCGAGGCGGAGGATTTTCATGGCCACCGCGCCAGCGGCCACGCGCCCGATGGTTTCACGGGCGGAGGAGCGTCCGCCCCCCTCGACCATGCGGTGCCCGTATTTGGCGTCATACGTGAAATCGGCGTGGGAGGGGCGGTAGGCCTGTTTCATCTCCTCGTAGGCGGATGGGCGGGCGTCCTTGTTGCGGACGTTCATGGCGATGGGGGTCCCCAGCGTCCGCCCCTCGTGAACCCCGGAAAGGATTTCCACGATGTCCGGCTCCTTGCGCGGTGTGGTGATGTCGCTCTGTCCCGGTCGCCGCCGGTCCAGTTCCCGCTGGATATCCTCCCCGGAAAGGGGCAGGCCGGGCGGGCAGCCGTCGATGACAACACCGACACTTCCTCCATGGCTTTCGCCCCATGTGGAGATCTGGAACAATTTTCCGAAACTGCTGCCCATGAACCCAACATGCCGCCCGGCCCCCTCCTTTCAAGCAAGAAGAACATTGCCAGAGGCGCCGGAAATGTGAAAAAGTCCTTTCCTGTCATGAATCTGTCTTTTCTTTCAAAGCGGTTTTTCCCGGTTTTCGCGATGGTTGTGTCGGGCCTGCCCGCCCTTCCGGCGGCCGGGCTTGAGGATTGGACCATCGAGGAAGTCCTTCGCAAGGTCGAGGAGGCGAACGGAGGCCAGGAGGCCATCCAGAGCATCACGAATGTGCGCATCCGGGGCAGCATTTCCGGGCCGCTGGCTTCCTATGACTTTGTCCTGCTCAAGAAGCGCCCGAACAAGTTCCTCCTCAACCTGATGTACAAGGGCCGCTCCATAGAGACCGGCTACAACGGCGAGAAGGGCTGGCGCCGCATCAACAAGGGGGAATCCGTCACCATCGAGGAGCTGGAGGGTCCGGACCTTGATGGGATGCTCACGGAAGCGGATTTCGACGGACCATTGATCGGCTCCCCGCCTCCCGGGGTGGCCCGGCGCCTTGTCGGGATCGAGCGCATCGACCGGGTCGATTATTTCGTTGTCGAGGTGGAGGGCCCGCGCGGCCTGTTCCGGCACTATGTCGATTCCCGCTCCTTCCGCGAATACAAGGTGGAACTGGTTACCCCGGCGAAGGAATCCTCCTATCAGCCGAGTATGACCATCTATGACGACTATGAGCGTTATGGCACCATCTGGGTGGCCATGAATGTCAAACGGACGCTGCAGAGCGGGGACACCGAGACCGTGCAGATCCACCAGGTGGAAGCGAATCCGGGGCTTCTGGATTTCATCTTTGAAAAGCCGCGGGAGAGGGGCACCCCGCTTCCCTGATCCCGCGAAAGGAAGGCCTTGGGTGAAAAACCGCCAGCCGGGCTCTTTCGGGGTTCCCTTTTCTGGATCCCCTTTCTTGTCCTGACCGGTGCTTTCCTCGGCTGGCAGTTCCTGAGCCTTGTTCCCCGCTGGCTGGAGAATGCCGCCAAGGAGGCGGTCCTGGAGGAAGGAGTCGTGTTAACGGCCCTTCCCCTGGAGGATGTCGGGCTTGCCCGCTCCCGCTTCGGGGAGGGTGCCCTGGTCCGGGATGCAATGGTGTTCCAGTGGCAGACCCTATGGGTGGATTACCGCCTCCGGGACCTCCTCGCCGGCCGTCTCCATATCCTTTCCCTGGAAGAGGCGGAATTGACGGTGCGGTTGCCCTTCGTTTCGGCTCTGGTTTCCGAACCCGCCTCCCCGGTTCCGGCGCAGGGAGAGGCTTCCACCGCTCCGGTGCCCGGGGTTGCGGAGCCCCCGCCTCCCGCCGTCGAGGAAGCGCCTCCCCCAGCGCCCCGCGCGGGGATCCGCGAGCCCGTTTCCCTCTGGCGGCAGCTGCAGGATCTCCCGTTGAACGGGCTGTTGGTGCCGGATGGTGTATTCAAGATCCTGATACAGGATGAGGAGCTGGCCCGGTCGGGCCTGAAGGCGCACCTCGACCGGCAACCCTACGGCGTTTCAGGCGAACTGGCCCTCGAGGATGGGGATTCGGCCGCTCACCTTTCCCTGCGCGCCCCCCTCGACGACCCGATGGTCACGCTTCAGGGGCAGGCCTTCCTGACTCCGGGCACCTTTAACGGCTTGAGCCGGCGGTTCGATACCCTGGTGCAGGACCGGTATCCCCGCCTGACCAGTTCCGGGCCCATCCTGCTGGATTTCTTCATGGATCTTCCCGGGGACGGATTGCCGTGCGGGAGCGCGCAACTCTCCGCGGAGGACATCCTTCTGGAACTCCCCGGGGAGGGACCCTCCATCGGATTCCGGGATGTCATCGTCGCGGGGGTCTACCTGAATAACAGGTTCAAGCTGGACGGCGGATTGAATATCCTGCCCCCGGGACTGCACGGGCTTGCTGCCAGCCCCTTCGGCCTGCGTTTTACCTGGGGTTCCGGTGCCGGAATCTCCCTGGAGACGGAGGAAGTCACCTGGGAATGGGGCCCGTATGCCGGCAAAGCAGGCTTTCGCGCTTCTGCCTTCCGTCCGGAAATGCCCCCTGTCCGCATGGAAGCCTCCTTCTCCACCGTCACCGGGCCGGATCTGGAAGTGTTGCCCTTTTCCGTCCTGCTCGAGGGGCAGGCCGAACAGCTTTCCCTGGAGATCAGCCCCCTCGGGCTGCACCGCTCCGGGTATCTTTGGTTTGAGGAGGCCGGGTTTGATTGGAATGCAGCCGCAAAAACGGGCAGCGGGGGCCTTGTCTGGTTTGACGGGATCGGCCGATCGATGGGGTCCCTCGCCCTCACGCTCGGGGCAGGCGGCGGCTCCATGGAGGCGGACCTCTTCCTGAGCGGGCCGGATGGATCGCGCCTGCTTTCGGGTTCCTTCCTGCGGCAGGAGAACCGTCTTGAAATGGACCTTGGGGGGCGGATTTCCATGCAGTGGCTCAAGGCGCTCAATGACTGGTCCGGACTGGTTCCCGGCAGCCTCCGGGGGCCGGATCCCGGCCTGCATCTGGATCTCGCCGGGGCATGGCCCGTCTTCAGGGGGGGGCTTGAGCTCATTCTAGACAAGGTCACCCTCGAGCTGGACAACGGCAGCGTCCTCGAGGAAATCGAGGGCACGACACGCCTGGCGATGAACGGCCTCCCGAGGACGGACGGGGTTCAGCAGCTTCGTTCGGCCGGACTGAAAAGCGGACGCTTCACCTTGAAGGATCTCCTTCTGGAGTGGACGATGCCCACCATCCGGAATCTGGAAGTCCGCACCCTCGGCGGGAAAACCGGCGGGGGAAGCATCCGCCTGGATCCCTTTTCCGTCGATCCCTTGAATCCGCAATTCCAGACCAGGCTGCACATGCGGGCCGTCGATGCCGGCCAGTTGCTCGATTGGCTGGGCGAGGAGCGCATCCAACTGGAGGGGAAACTGTCCGGGTGGTTTTCGGTGGGTTGGGAGGCCGGCTTCCTGACCATCGGGGAGGGAAGGCTTTCCATGGACGCCGATCCGGAGAACCGGCGCCTGGTATTCTCCGATCCGGATTTCCTCCGGGAAAAGATTTCCTCCATGGAGGGAATTTCCCCCGATATCCGGCAGCGATTTCTGGACACCCTCCTCGAGAAGGGGGTGCGCATCGATTCCATGGCGGCTTCATTCGGCGCGGCCCCGGAGCCGGGCCATGTCCTCCTTCGCATCTCCATCAGCGGGGAATCCAGCGGGGAGCAGCTTGAATTGCCGATCCGGGAATTCGTCATCAACAATGTCATTTCCGCGGAGGACCTCGCGCATCTGCTCGGGCTGCTGGGAAACCTGCGCGTCCGGACGGATGCCGTGGACTGAGGAGGATTTGCCATCGCCGGGATTGACCCGACGGGAAACAGGTCCTAGACCAGTCCGTATGCAGAAAGGCCTACCCGGAATCCGCCAGTTTATCCAATGGACCCTGGTCGTGTGCCTGACACTCGGTTGCGCATCCTGCGTCCAGGTCAAGACGGATCCCATCCGCATCGAGCCGATCTACATCGAGATCACGATCAACCACCGGGTACAGAAGGAGCTCGATGACCTCTTCGCCGACATCGACAAGGCATCGGAAACCGCCGAATATGTCCCGATTGCGGAACCCGAGCCCCAACCCTGAGCTTTGCCGCCATGAAAACGATTCCTTACACCCTCATCGGACTTTTGTTTTTCAATGCCTTCCTGTGTTGCCTCGCCGCGGCCGAACCGGCCACGGAGGCAACGGGGCGCATGAAGGAGCGCCTGGCCCAGGTGGACCAGCTGAAGGCTTCCGGAGCGGCGGGTGAGGATGCCCGCGGCTACCTGGCCGCCCGCGAGCCCCTCGGGCCCCGCCAATCCATGCTTGTGGAGCAGGAGAACGCCGACCGGAGGATTGTCTACACGGAAGTGGCAAGGCGCACCGACCAGACCCTCGAGGAGGTTGGCCGGCAGCGGGCGATCCAGATCGCGGCACGGGCTTCGCCCGGGGTGTGGCTGCAAAAGCCGAACGGCGAGTGGTACCGGAAATAGCCGGCCCAAACGATCCGGCTCAGGGACGGGTGATTTGATCGGGGCCGTTTTTTCCGGCGACGCGATTGTATTTCCCGGTAAGCTTGTCCCGCTCGTATTTGGTGAATCCCGCCTTCTCGAGGCGCTTGTTGTCCAGTTTGCTTTTGGTCTGTCCGGGTGTGTGGCGGGTGGAGAGGTGGGGAGGCTGGAACACGCGCCGTACCGGCTCCCCCGTTTCGGGATGACGCTCCATGGCCGGGTCCTTCATCGATTGCCGCACCTCGAAGCGGTCCCCGCCGGTCCCGTCCGGTTGTATGGTTTCGTATACGTAGATCGGCATTTCCTGTCCGGGTTTCTGGAAGGTTGGATTCCTTGAGTCAAGGCTTGCTGACAATTTGAATAGTTTTCAATTTAAGTGCCATACCCTATGGAGACAAGCTATCCAGCGGCTTTGGCGAGGCGACCCTTCCTCCTGAATCACATCGTCGCCTTTCTTCTTTACCTGGGCGCGGCGGGGATCGGGCTGGAGATGGCCCTCTGGCAGCAGTTTGCCCCGCTGATCTGGCCTCCCGCCGGTTTTGGCCTCGTGCTTCTTCTCCTTGGGGGGCGCTCCCATGTGCCGGTCGTTTTTCTCGGGGCCGCCTGTGTGCGGCTGTTCGAGGGAGGGGGACTGCCGGATGCCCTGATGTTCGGGGCGGCCTATTCCATGGTGGCCTACCTGAGCCTGCTGGTGTTGCGCCGTTTCAACTTCCAGGCCAGCCTGGAGCGCATAGCGGACGTGAGCGCCTTTCTGGGGTTCACCGTCCTTCTGATCCCGGTCCTCAGCGCCTTTCTGACAACGCTGGCGATCCGCGTGTTCACGCCTGATTTCTGCCCTGATTTCGTCTCCCTCATGTCGGTGCGCTGGCTCAGCGACGCTCTCGGGGTCATGGTCCTGGCTCCCTTCCTTCTCGTCTGGTATGCCCGGACCCGCATCAACTGGCGCAATGAACAGGGCATCGAGGTGCTGGGCTGGCTGGCGGTGCTGATCTTCCTTGGTGCGCTGGTCTTCCGCAATTGGGCCCCGACCGACACCCTCCGTTATCCCATGGAGCTGGCCATGTTTCCCATCATGGCATGGGCGGCGATCCGCTTCGGTCAGCGGGGCGTGACGGCCGGCATCCTCCTGATATCCATGATGGCGGTCTGGGAGCTGAGGGATGTCATCGGCCCGGATGCCACCAAAACCATCAGCCAGCCGCCGGGATACCTGTGGGTCTTCGTGGGCATCCTTTCCTCCACCGGGCTGTACCTGGCCGCCACCTGGACCGAGTTGCGCAACCGGGAGGATCAGTTGCGGACCAACGAGGAGCGCCTTCGGGCCTTCGTCCATGCCCTGCCGGACCTCGCACTCGTCTTCAGCAGCAGCGGCCTCTGCACTGAAATCTTCGCCCCCCTGAGAAGCCATTTCCGGGACAAGATCGGCTCCTTCCGGAATGAGCCCCTGGAATCGATCTATCCCAGCGACCTCGCCCGCAAGTTCCGCGAAACCATCCAGGAGGTGGTTCGGCACCGGGACCTCGCGATCATCCGCTATGCCATTTCCGTCGACGGACAGGACCGCATCTACGAGGGCCGCTTTGCCCCCATCGAACCGTTCGGGGACCAACCGCCCTCAGTGATGGTCGTTTCCTACGACCTCACCGACACCCAGCACGCCCGCCAGGACCTGCAGAAGCGCGACACCCTGCTCAAGACCCTGACCGAGGCGGAGGGGATCCTGCTCAAGGAGAAGGTCTTTCACCGGGGCGTCCGCCGCGCGATCGAGTGCATCGGCAAGGGGGTGGGCCTCGACCTTGTGCAGCTTTATCGCATCCACTCCCGGTCGGAGTCCGCTGAGCTGCTGGAACGGACCCATGAGTGGCTGCGGGAGAACCCCTATGTCTTCGGCTCGCCGAATATCACCGAAAAGGATCTCGAGTCCATTTCCCCGCTCTGGAAGGAATTCCTTGAGAACCAGGACGCCTGGGAAATGCACTATTCCGAAGCGAACGACTCGACCCGGGCCTTCCTGGACCAGATCGGGATGCGTTCCATCACGGTATACGGCCTGCGGCCGAGGGGGGGAGACCTCGGATTCATTGTCTTTGGCAGCTCACTGGAGCGCTCGGGCAAGGACAGCCATGTCTCGGCCGTGCTCCAGTCCGTGACGGAAAGCCTGCGCGCCTACATGGAGACCCAGCTGATCCAGGACCAGTTGCAGGCGGCCAAGGAGGCGGCCATCGCCGCCGACCATGCGAAAAGCGAATTCCTCGCGATCATGAGCCACGAGATCCGCACCCCCATGAATGCCATCATCGGGTTTTCCGACCTGCTGCACCAGACGAAGATGTCCGAGCAGCAGAACGAGTATGTCGATATCATCCTGCGCAGCGGCAAGGACCTGCTGGACCTCATCAACAATATCCTGGATTTCTCCAAGCTCGAATCCAACCTGATTGAACTCGAACGCGCCCGCTTCAGCCTGGAAACGGCCATCATGGAGGTGATGGACATGGTCCTCTTCCGGGCGAAGGAGAAGGGAATCGCCCTCAATTTCGAGACAAACGAGGAGATCAAGGCTCATTTCTGGGGGGATCCGCTTCGCCTGCGCCAGGTCCTCCTGAACCTGCTGACCAACGCCGTGAAGTTCACGCACGAGGGATGGGTGCGTCTGGATGTAAAGGTCCTGGAAAAGGACGACCCATGGTACACCTTCGAGTTTCGCGTCACGGACACCGGCATCGGGATCCCCGAGGAGAACCGCGGCGAACTGTTCAAGGCCTTCCGGCAGGTGGATTCCTCCACCACCCGGGAATACGGCGGAACCGGACTCGGGTTGACCATCGTCCAGCGCCTGGCCGACAAGATGGGGGGGCGGGTCTCCCTGGACAGCGCGGTCGGAAAAGGCTCGACCTTCAGCGTTGTCCTGAAACTGGAACGGGCCGGCAGCGAGCGGGAAGACCCGGCGCTTACCAATCCGGACGAGGGGTCCTCCGAACTCAACAAGTCGTTTGCCTCCCGCCACCCGCTGAACATCCTGGTCGTGGAGGACGATCTCGTGAACACGCGCCTGATCTGTGAAATCCTCGGTCGCCTGGGCTATGCGGTCGAAGCGGTTCCTGACGGATACAAGGCCCTTGCCGTCCTCACCGAGGGCCGCCACAACCTGGTCATGATGGACATGCAGATGTCACGCCTCGACGGGCTGGAGACAACCCGGCGCATCCGGAAGGGGGACTGTGGGGAAAAGGTCCGTGGCATCCAGATCATCGCCCTGACCGCCCTCGCCCTTGACGAGGAAAGGGACCGGATCTTCAACAGCGGGGTCAACTACTACATTTCCAAACCGCTCCAACTTGCCCATCTCAAGCAGATCCTCGGGGAGGTGGCCTTCAAGGCGGCGAGGCAGTAAAAAAGCCGGATCCCGCCTTGCGGAGATCCGGCTGCACGGAAAATCTCCGGGAGTGCTCAGGCTTCCGCGAGGACGGCGACGCGGCGCTTGCCGGCGTCCCACTTGACCCGTCCGTCCCTGAGGGCGAACAGGGTGAAGTCGTTGCCGGTCCCGACATTGTCACCCGCGTGGAACCGCGTTCCCCGCTGGCGGATGAGAATCGTGCCGGCCCGCACGGCCTGCCCATCGTAACGCTTGACGCCCAGCCGCTTGCTGTGGCTGTCGCGTCCGTTCTTACTGGTGCCCTGACCTTTCTTGTGTGCCATGTCGTTTGAATGGGTTGAGGATGGATGTTCAGGCGGTAATGGATTCGATCTTGATGACGGAGAGCTCCTGGCGGTGTCCCCGCTTGTTGCGGTAGCCCTTCCGGCGCTTTTTCTTGAAGACAAGGACCTTTTTGCCGCGCTTGTTCTCGAGCACCTTGGCCTGTACGGAGGCGCCTTCGACGACCGGCGAGCCGAATTTCATGGATTCCCCCTCGCCAACGGCCAGAACCGTGTCGATGGTGACGGAATCGCCGGTGGAGGTGTCCGGATAGCGGTTTACAAAAAGGACATCGCCTTCCTCTACGGTAAATTGCCTTCCCTGGGTCTTGATTGTCGCTTTCATTGGAAAAAACGGGCAACTAAAGAAGAGGCGGTTCAAAACGCAAGCACTTTTCTCAAAAGGGCATTCCCGGATTTCCGGATTGGAATTCTGTTGATCGACGGCGGAAAAATTTCTCTCATAGGGGATATGGGCAGGCGCATGATCAGCAACGAGCGGGAAGAGGCCCTTATCCGGCTGCTTGACGATCCCTCCCCGGTGGTGCAGGAGGCCCTGGCCGCTGAATTCCAGCGCCTGGGGCCGGCGGGAGTGAGCATCCTCCAGAAGGCCGTCCGCGGGCAGGCCGGGGAGGCCCGGGAGAATGCCGCGCATCTGTTGAAGACCCTGGTGGACCCGGATCCTTCCCAGCAACTGATCGACTTCATCCGCAGCCTCCGCTACGATCTGGAGACCGGCCTCCTGCTGATCAACCGCGTCATTTTTCCGGGGATGGAAATCCAGGCGGTCCGCAATGGCATGGACAAGCTGGCGAACCGCTGCCGCGAACTGGGCGTCTCCCCGATGTCCCCGCGCGGGCAGTGCAAGCTGATGAACCGGGTTCTTTTCCATGAATTCGGCTTCCGTGGAAACACCGAGGACTATGAGGACCCCCTGAACAGCTGTCTGGAGGCGGTGTGCCGGCGGCGCAAGGGGATCCCGGTGACCCTTTCGGCGCTTTACATTCTGGTGGGGCAACGGCTGGGAATCGAGCTGGAGCCGATCGGCCTTCCCGGACACTTCATGGTGGGCTGTTTTCATGGGGACCATCCCTTCTATATCGACCCGTTCGAGCGCGGACGCTTCCGGGATGTGGATGAAATCCGCCTGCTTCTGGAGAGCCAGCATGTTTCGCCGGAGTTCTACCATCTGGTGCCCGTTCCGGTCGGGGAGGTCCTTTGCCGGGTCTGCCGCAACCTTGTGGTGCATTTTGACAACCGCAATCAACCCCGCTGGGCGAACCGGTTCCGCACCTTTGTCCGGGAGTTCCAGGAGACGCACCGCCGCCGTAGCGAGGCCTGATTGCTCATGATGCGGGTGCACACGCTTGAGGATCTCGATTTGTCCGCCCCGCCCGGCAAGCGCCTTGTGGTGCTGGGTGATCCGATCGGGCATTCCCTGAGCCCCGCCATGCACAACGCCGCCCTTGCGGAGATGGCCCGGACCTGGCCGGACCTTGCGGACTGGCGCTACGAGGCCGTGCATGTTCCGGCGGACCGGATCGGGCCGGCCCTGCGGTTGTTGCATGCCGCCGGGGTGCGGGGGGTGAACCTGACGATTCCCCACAAGGTCCGCGTCCTCGAGGTTTTGGAGGAAGTGGACCCGGTGGCCCGGTCGATGGGTGCCGTCAATACCCTGATCCGCACCGACACCGGTTATCGCGGCACCAACACCGATGGATTCGGGATCCTCAAGGCGATGGAGGAGGCATTCGGGCGGGCTCCGGCGGGCAGCGACATCTGGGTTTTCGGGGCCGGAGGGGCGGCGCGGGGCATTATCATCGCGTGTCTTGGCGCCGGGGCCCGGCGTCTCAGCGTGGTCAATCGGTCCGTTGAGCGGCTGGAGGAGTTGGAAGGGGACTTGAGGAGCCAGCGAATGGAGGGGTTGGAGAGAATCCGGTTCATCCCGCTTGTGGGGTCTCCGGTTGACCCCGACCCGGGGGCGGTTCTCATCAACGCCACCTCCCTTGGTTTGAAGGCGGAGGATCCGTGCCCAATCGGAAGGGGCTTCCTGCGGGAGGAGGTGGTGGTCTATGACACGACCTACGGTGTGTGCAACGAGCTGGCGCTGGCCTGCAGGAAGTATCACCGGCCCTATGCGGACGGATTGTCCATGCTGGTCTGGCAGGGGGTAAGAAGCCTGGAGATCTGGACCGGGAAGCCCGTCCCCGCCGGTTGCATGCGAGCCGCCGCTGAAGGCGAATTGAAGGAAAGAAAGCAAAATGGATGAAACCTTGATCCTCACGATCTACCTCAACACGCTGGTCTTCGTCATCGGGGCCTGCGTGGGGAGCTTCCTCAACGTGGTCATCTACCGCCTGCCGGCCGGTAAGTCGGTGGTCACGCCGCGCTCCCAGTGCAGGTGTGGAAAATTCATCGCCTGGTATGACAACATCCCGGTCCTCAGCTGGTTCATTCTCCGCGGCCGCTGCCGGCATTGCGGGGAACGGTTCAGCATCCGTTATCCGGTGGTGGAGTTCGGGACGGCGCTGGTTTTTCTCGGGCTCTGGATGGCCGGCGGCTGGCCGGTGGGGATTGTCTGGATCGTCTTCGCCGGGCTCATGATCCCCGCCGCGGTCATCGACCTGGACACGATGGAGATTCCCGACCGCTTCTCGATCGGGGGATTCGTCATCGGGATCATCCTCAGTGTAGCGGTCCCATCGATACACGGCATCGAGCCCTCGGGGATTTTCTTCCTGGACGGCATCCAGGGGGGCATCGCCGGGCTGCAGGGGGCCTTCATCGGATCGGGCCTGATCCTCTGGGTGGCGCTGGTCGCGGAGGTGGTGCTCCGCAAGGAAGCCATGGGGTTCGGGGATGTGAAGTTGATCGGCGCCATCGGGGCCTTCTGCGGCTGGCAGGGCGCCGTCTTCGCCTTTTTCGGCGGGGCCGTGCTGGGTTGTCTGCTGCTGGTTCTCTGCTGGCCCTTCATGAAGCGGGGTGAAGCCGAGGAGGGACACCGGATCCCCTTCGGACCGGCCATCGCCGCCGGGGCGCTGCTGTACCTGCTCTTTGCCAAGCCCTATGTCAGCGCCTATTTCGCCAACCTCAACGAGGTCCTGCAGTCGTTCCAGGGATGAGGTTTCTCCGCTTTTCTGCCTGTATCTGGGTTCTTGCCCACGGGTTCGCGCTTGCGGGTCCCCTCTGGCCGGTTCCGGGGGACGTGCCGGACCTTGCGGGGCCTGTGGAAGGCTTCGTGCAGGCCACGGCGTCCGGGGAGGCGGCGTCGGCGCTCTTTGGATGCGTGCGCAACAACGGCAACCGCTTCCATGAGGCTTTGGATATCGCGCCGGTGCTGGAACGACAGCGCGGCGAGGCCACCGACCCGGTACGGGCGATCCACGGCGGGGTGGTGCGCCACATCAACCCGGTAGCCGGGAACAGCAGCTACGGGCGCTACGTGGTTCTGGAGCATCCGGAGCTGAACCTTCAGGTGTACAGCCTCTATGCCCATCTTGCGGAAATCGAACCCGGCCTTGCGGCAGGGCAGACTGTTGAGGCGGGCTCTGTTCTCGGCATCATGGGCCGCAGCGCGGCCGGATACCACATCCCGAAGGCGCGCGCCCACCTGCACCTGGAAATCGGCCTGCGGCTCAGTGACAACTTCGACAAATGGTACGACCGGCAGGGATACAAGACCGACAACAAGCACGGGAATTTCAACGGCATGAACCTTCTCGGGCTGGATCCTCTCGCGTACTTCGCGTACTTCCAGGCCGGCCGGGCGGATTCCCCGCTCGGGTTCCTTGAATCGGTTCCACCGGCGGTCATGGTGCACCTCCACACAACCCGGCGTCCCGACTTCATGGAGCGCTACCCCGAGCTGGTCCTGCCCGGTGCCGGGGAAGGCGAGTTGGCCGGTTGGGAACTGCTGCTCAGTGGATGGGGATTGCCCCTGTCGCTCAAGCCGCTCCGTCGCGAGGAATTGAAGGGGGTCCCGCAGGAAGGCGACATCAGCGTGGTCGGCATCAACCGTGCCGCCCTCCGGAAGTTCGATTGCCGGGATGTGGTCGATGAGTCGGGCGGCCGGGTCGAGCTCGGGCGCATCGGACGCAATGTCATTGAGATTTTGTTCATGCCCTGAGGGTGCGAATACGGGCAGGGATGCCCGTGGTTCCAGTGTCACGGGCATCCAGCCTGTGGCGAGCCTGTCGAACCACCTGTGGCATACACCTCCCCGGCCTCCAGCTCCCCGGTCTTGGCGTCGATGAGCGGCTTGAGCGGGAGGAAAAGGATGGAGGAGACGCCGATGAGGAGGAGGGCGAACCAGGCCGCCACGGAGGGGTGGGTGAACTGCACCACGGTGTAACCGATAAAGGGGGCCATGGCCATGCGCAGGCCGGTCATGAAACTGTGCACGCTCATGTAGGAGGCCACCTTGTCGGGCGGCGCGATTTTCGTCACGTACAGCGCCCAGAGGATGCCCCCCCCGCCGAAGGCGGTGCCCAGCAGGGCGCAGCCGACCGCCATGATGTAGAGATTGTCGGTGAAGAAGAAGAGCACGATACTGAGCATGAAGACGCCGTTCAGGGAAACACGCAGAATAATCACATTCAAGCGGTCGAAGAGCAGGCCCCAGACCTTGGTGGAAAGCAGCCGGAAGGCGAGGACGGTGGAGATCAGGAGCGCGCTGATCTGGGCGTTGCTGGCGTTGATGCCGTAGGCCGGGTTGGCGAGGTACTCGACACGGATGGGAACCATCATGAGGTTGCCCATTCCCATGAGCATCCAGGCGGTGAGCATCATGCGGAAGAGCTTGTCCTGCCAGGCCACCACAAGACTGGCGAGCGGGGGCGGGGATTTCAGCGAGTTGGCCGGTTCGGAAGGGATACGCCGGCTGGTCCACGCCGCCAGGAGCGCCGCGAGGACGCCCACAAGAAACACCACCCGGTAGAGCCCGACGTCATGGTCGAGCAGCTCGCCGCCGGCGAACCCGAAGACGATGCCGGCGACGCTGGCGATGACAAATGTAGTGGAAAGCCAACTACCGCGCTTGTTGGCCGGATAGTTCTCCGAGTAGAGGTGGGTCATCAGGCTGGCGCACTGGCTGGCCATGATCTGGGCGAGGGCCACGCAGGCGACGAATGCGATGATCGAGTTCGAGAGGATCATGCCCGCGATGGCGACAGCCACCAGTGCCCAGAGGGTCCCGATGATGGCGGAAAGCGGCGCGGAGAGGCGGTTGGCGATGCTCAGGCCGAGAGGGGCGAGCAGGAAACCGACACCGAGACCGGCGGGAATGAACTGCTTGATGGATTCGTCCGCCTGGAAGACGCGGATGGCCACGAGCAGGGCGAAGACCCGCCAGCAGGTTTCGACAATGCCCTGGCCGGTGCCGCGAAGGCGGTCCCAGCGATAAGTTTCCCGGGCGATCGCCTCGCGCGTCAATCCCGGCTCCATTCCAGCATCCGCTCGATCGGGACGGCCGCCCGCTTGCGCAGTTCCTCATCCATGTGGATCTCCGGCCCCATGTTGAGGAGGGCGTCCCGGACCTTTTCGAGGGTGTTCATCTTCATGAAGCGGCATTCGTTGCAGGCGCAGGTTTCGGTCGGGCCGGCGATGAAGGTCTTGTCCGGGATCTCCTTCTGCAGGCGGTGGATCATCCCGGTCTCGGTGGCGATGATGATGCGCTGCGCGGGCGTCTCCTTGCAGAACTGGATCATCTTCTCGGTGCTGCAGACCTCGTCGGCGAGGTCGCGCACCGCCTCGGTGCATTCGGGATGGGCGACCACCGGCGCCTCCGGGAACTGCCGGCGCACCTTCTCGAGGGCGCGGGCGGTGAAGAGCACGTGGGCGTAGCAGCTGCCCGGCCAGAGCTGCATCGGCCGGTTGGTCATGCGCGCCACCCATGCACCCAGGTTCTGGTCGGGCACGAACAGGATTTCCTTGTCCGGCGGGATCATCTCGACCAGTTTGACCGCGTTGCCGCTGGTGCAGATGAGGTCGCTCAGCGCCTTGACGGCGGCCGAGCAGTTGATGTAGGCGACGGTGTAGATGCCGGGATGGGCCTGCTGCCACGCGGCCAGCTTGTCGGCCGGGCAGGAGTCTGAGAGCGAGCAGCCGGCTTCCTCGTCGGGGAGCAGGACGGTCTTGTCGGGGTTCACGATCTTGGCCGTTTCGGCCATGAAGTGCACCCCGCAGAAGAGGATGACATCCGCCTGCGTTTCCTTTGCGGCATAGGCCAGGCCGAGGGAATCGCCAAGGAAATCGGCGATCTGCTGGATCGGCTCGATCTGGTAATTGTGCGCCAGAATGACCGCGTTGCGCTCCTTCTTGAGGGCGAGGATCTCCTCCTGGAGGGCGCTCAGCGGCTGCTTCCTTTCCAATGGCGGAAAGACCTTTGGCTCGAAATCCATCAGTTCAACAGGCATGGGTTTTCTTCTCCAAATCGAAATCCAAATCGAAATCGGTTGTCAGGACTGCGCCTTGAATTCGGCGATGAGGGCGCTGAAGGCCGGGTGGTTGTGCAGGCCGGCCAGGTCCGGATCCTGCAGGAGCCAGTCGAAGTCGTCGTAACCCCGCTCAAGGGCGCCGCGAAGGCTGTGGATGGCGTCGGTGACATTGCGTTTCAGGGCGAGGCTGCAGGCAAGGTTGTAATGGCTGATCGCGTTTTCAGGATCCATCTCGACGATGCGCTTGTCCATCGCCAGGCCCTCGTCAATCCGGCCGGATTTGGTCAGGAAACCGGCCAGCATTTCCATCACGGCCAGGTTGTCCGGGTCCCACTTCAATATGCACCGGCTGAAATCAATTTCAAACTGGTAATCGTCTTTTCTCATTCCTCTTTCTGATCCTTCCGGATGGGGCGCGCCTGCACCTGGAGGCGCTGGCTGATCGCTTCCAGCCCCACTTTCCCGGCGATCGACTTCGCGTACCACTCGAGGAAGGGGGCGTCGATTTCGTAAATCTTGTCCGATTCGATATCCACCACCTGTGCCTGGTCAATCTGTTTCCCGTGCCTGACCAGGTAGAACTTGTAGTCCCGCCCGACGTCGATCTCCCGCACCAGCTCGCTCTCCGTGAGGATCGGCAGGGTCCGGTAGATCGTCGCCCGCGAGACCGACTTGTCGATCGCCCGGGCGTGCTCCAGCAGCTCCTCCGCCGTGAAATGGTCCCCGTGCTTGAAGGCCGCCTCGAAGATCGCCATGCGCTGCGAGGTCACCCGCAAGCCCTTCTTCCCCAGATAGGATTTGAAGGTCTCACGGGCGGTTCCCATGTCGTCGGGCTGCCTCGCCCGGCCCTTTGCGGCGGATCTATCCATTGACGAGGAATTCCTGCCTATTGAGACAGATATCGCAAGTAGAAAACTTGAGTGCAAAAAAGGCCCGGTGGGGATCCACCGGGCCAGGTTTGGAAGGAATCTCACTTAGAATTAATAGATCCAGTCCCCTGTTGCGAGGTCATAGAGGATCGTTCCAAGACCATCGATCTCCAGAAAATAGATCCAGCTGGCTGTCTCAAAATCATAGACCAGCGGGAAGGCTTCCGATTGGGTCCATACAAAGGAACCCCGCGAAAGACTCCAGAAGAGCATGGAATCCGTATTTTCAACGAATCCCGTGTAGAGCCATCCGTGTTCCGTATGCTTCGACCAATTCCCAGCGGGGTTAAAGGATCCGAACCAGGGGGACAGATAGCTTCCATCCGCATAGGGCATGGCCTGCGCCAGGGCGAGGAAGTCTATTGGATGGTCAGCCGACACGAGAACACCCGTGCCGAACAAGGCTGGGAACTTCCATGCGACATCCATGGACGGGCTCCATGAAATCTGGGCGTCGCGGGCGGCTTCGCCGGTATCGTTGTCCTTCATGTAGACATCGACCCCGATGGGCATGCCAGCCATGGGGGAAACGGTGAGTTCGCTCCACGGCAGGGCCAGTTCGATGACGGTGGTAGTGCCGTCAGTGACCTGCGCGTAATTCAGCGGGAAGGTGACAGGCGCCGGACCGTTGTTACGGGCGGCCTGTCCATCGCGCGGGAAGTACAGCTGGAAGTCGTTTTCGTCGTAGCGGACGACATCGTCATTGCGGCTGTAGTCCATGTCGAGGAAGAGCTCGGTTGTGTCGTAATTCCAGAACTGGCTGCCGGGCCAATCGACAACCACATCATCCTCGGTGACGATCAGGAAATACAGGTTGGTATCATCCCACATGGCTTTCCAGTAACCGGATAGATCGGCTGTTTCCGGAGCTGTGCCGTCAATGTCGACGGCAAGGACATTGGCGGGGGCGCTGTCCCAGCCGGTTTCGATGGTACCATCCAGCGCATCGGGGGTGCCGTTGACGATCTCGGTGACCGGGGTCGCCGGCGAGGCATCGAGGACGGCGGTTCCGAACAGGGATGGATTCTTCCATGCCTCGTCCATGGATGGGCTCCATGAAATCTGGGCGTCGCGCGAAGCTTCGCCGGTATCGTTGTCCTTCATGTAGACATCGACGCCGATCGGCATGCCGTCGCTCGGGTTGACCGTGAGCTCGCTCCACGGCAGGGCCAGTTCGATGACCGTGGTGGAGCCATCGGTGAGCTGGGCGTAATTCAATGGGAAGGAGACAGGTGCCGGGCCGTTGTTGCGGGCGGCCTGTCCGTCGCGCGGAAAATACAGCTGGAAGTCGTTTTCGTCATAGCGGACGACGTCGTCATTGCGGCTGTAATCCATGTCGAGGAAGAGTTCGGTCATGTCGTAGTTCCAAAACTGGCTACCGGGCCAGGTGACCACGGTGTCGTCGGTGGTGACAATGAGGAAGTAAAGGTAATCCTCATCCCACATGGCTTTCCAGTAACCGGAGAGGTCGGCTGTTTCCGGAGCCGTGCCGTCAATGTCGACGGAGAGGGTATTCACCGGCTGGGCGCTCCATGCCCCATCCATGATTCCGTCAATCGCCATGGGTGTGCCATGATAAACGGTTGTCTCCGGCAGCGGGACGGACATCGTGTAGGCGAAGTTGTCGGCCGCGGCTGTGGCCCGGGTCGCGGGGTTCTGGCCGCCGAAGAAAGGATAGGCTTCCGTCGTATCCGCGAGGGTGGAGGTCACGGTGTAGCCGCCCGCGCCGTTGTTATCCAGAATCTTCAACTGGGCGCCCACTGTGCCGCTGGCATCGGAATCGTACAGGGCGACCGTCACCCCCCGGAATTCCCCGGGCGCAACTTCTGCGATCGTCAATTCAAGGTAATACCAGTTTCCGATGACAAGGGGCACATTCTTCGCGCTGCCGTCGACATTCGCGCCGTCGTTCTGCAGGTCGATTCCGTAGAGATTTTCAGAACCGGCCCCGGCGACGATGGCCCGGATGTCGACGCCGGTGGTCGTGGCGGAAGTCTCGTAGGTGTCAGCGGCACCCGAGGTGAAGCCGACAAAGAAGCCGCGACCGGTCCCGCCGTCGCCATCGGCGCCGTTGTACTGAAAGTACATCGAGAGGACATGATCCACCCCGCCGTTGAGGTCGACCGGCGTCTGGTGGACCGCAACCTGGGAGTTCGCCGACAAGGCCACCGCGCCGGAATCGGCCAGACCGCCGCCCGCCGCCTCGGCGAAGTCGCTGAAGCCGCTGAAGTTTGAGGTCAGGTCGCCGGCCGTGTTGAAGTCCACACTGAAGTCGGCAAAAATAGCCGGTGCCAGTCCCGCGGACAGGCAGGCCATGAGGGTTTTTTTCAGGAACAGTTTTTTCATATTCTGGTTTTGGTAGTGGGTTGTTGTTCAATTGTGATTTGCGCTTAGAGCGGTTCATTTTAACAATTCCAGGAGATGTTCCACCACTTACCCTTGTACCGCGGTACACTTTGAAACGCGTAACAACGAGCATCGTTTGACGGCAGGCGGGAGAGAAGAAGGATGGATGAGGTTGGATAAAAGAATTTTCACTCCCTTAAAAGGAACCCGATGACAGAACCCAAGCCAAGGAACCGCTGGTTGTGCGCATGGAGCGCCGCCATGCTGTTGACAACGCCGTCCCTTCCCGCGCAGGAGGGGCCCCCAAGCGACGAGCAAGTCTTCGAATTATCGCCGTTCGAGGTGAGCATTGAGGGTGACCGGGGCTATCTGGCGAACAACGCGATTTCGGGGACGCGGCTGAACACGCCGATCCAGGACCTGCCGATGACGCTGGAGGTGGTGACCTCTGAGCTGATCGAGGACACGGGAGCGAGCGATTTCAATGAGGCGCTGAACTACACGGCCGGGGTGTTCTTTGATAATCCCGCGGAGAGCAGCGGGGCGAACAGTCCGAACGCGAACCGTGCTTATTCCTCGGAGCAGAGCCCGTCGAGCGCGGGCGCGGTTGGGGCGGTGACGAACAACTCGATCACGATCCGCGGTTTTGACGTGCCGTTCCAGATGCGGGAGGGATTTCGCATCGGGACCAGTGTGTCGAACCTGGGGGTGGTGCTTGGCGGGACGATTGATCCGGTCAATGTGGACCGGATGGAGGTGGTGCGCGGTCCGGGGGCGCTGCTGTACGGGCTGAGCGTGCTGTCGGGGATCGTGAATGTGATCCCGAAGAAGCCGCACAACGAGTTTGAGACATCGGTATCGGCCTCGGCGGGGAGCGAGGATTACCTGAGGTACACCCTTGACACGACCGGTCCGATACTGCGCATGGAAAAATCGAAGCTGGGCGAGCTGAATTACCGCTTGGCCTATGCCAATGAGGAGCGGGGCGACTGGACAATGTTCCGGGAGACGGAAAAGGAAGTCTATGTGGCGCAGTTGGAATACCGCCCGGTGCAGAAGATCAGCCTGTTTGCGGAATACTCGAAAGCGGACACGACTGTGCATGGGATCGGGGACCAGTTTGTCTACGACGGCCTGTTCGATGCCGTGAATACGCAATTTCGCAACGAGTACAACGAGCTGTCCAACTGGGCGCGCGTCTACGGGGACAAGGGCCCCGACTTCAGGTGGAGTGGTCCGGACACCTATTATAACCGGGATGAGGAATCCTGGCTTTTCGACCTGCAGGCCCAACCGTTCACGGACCTGAGCATCAAGGTGGGCGCTTTCCTCTCCGAGCAGGACTCCATCGAGTTCACCAACGAGATGCGCGGAGCGACCAACACGGTGCCAAACGCCGCCATCAATTTCTCCCCGCAGCGCGACATCATCAACCGTTTCCGATACGGGGTGGATTTCGGGGAAAAGCGCCTTGTTTTCCCGAATGAAGTGCCGCCCTGGAAACCGGCCGGCTTTGACGCGACCGATTACAAGACGATTTATTACTGGTGGACGCAGCGGCCGACGCGCTCGGAGAGCAAGCAATACCGCGCCGAGGCCAACTACAGTTTCCGCTTCCATAATCTCTCCGACTGGATCGGGGAGCAGAACCTGCTTGCGGGCTGGCAGAAGATCGAGGACACCGTGGATTACGGCCGCCCGCGCCGCCTGGAAAACAGCGCGGATGCGGCCGATGTGAAGGGCCTGTTCTTCATCCGCCCGGACCAGGTCGAACCCATCCGCTACAATGGGGAGCCGCTCACGGTTCCTTATGCGGACTACTGGCAATCGGATATCAGCTACGAGGGGATGTATCTGCTTTATAATGCGCGGCTGTTCAAGGACCGCGTCTTCCTGATCGCGGGCATCCGCGAGGATGAATACGACGTGGTGGACAGGGAGTATGATCGTAGTGGTCTTTCCGCGACAGATTTCCCCACTGAATTCCTCTACGAGAAGAGGGCCTTCGACGAGCCGATCAAGCACACCAGCCGGCAGCTTTCCGCGAGCTTTGAGATCGTGGAGGGCCTGAACGTCTTTGCCCTCTACGCCGAGGGGGTCTCGCCCAATACGGGGGCCTTTGACGGGCTCGGCAATTCATTCGAACCGGAGACCAGCGTGAGCAAGGAAGCGGGCGTCAAGTTCAACCTGATGGGCGGCAAGGTTGTCGGGTCCCTTTCGCTTTATGAGATCAAGCGGGACAACGCCACCTGGCAATGGGATGAAGCGCCGTCTCCCATCTACTATGCGGGATCCGGACACCCGCTGGCGGGCTCGCCGGGAACAAGTTTTGAGCCGGACAAGGTGACCTCCGGCGAGCTGCCGATTTCCTACGGGATTGATTCCAGTTACTTTGATCCCGAGGTAATTGAGCGGCTGGGTCGCGGGGAAACCGTCCCAGGTATTGTGGGTTCGGCTCCAGCGTTTCTCAACCGCAACGACGCGCCGCCGCAGACCATTGTGTACCTCGATTACAGCATGCTGGACGAGGCGGGCTTCCGCGATGAAATGGAGGCGGCTTTCGCCGATACGGACCGTTCCCGGGAGGACGGGGATATTCAACCTTATGTGTTCTCTCGCCTGGCGGGTGCGGATGAAGGCCATTCGCCAAGTAACGGTCCGGGTTTCATCGATGCGCTCGTCACTTTTGAGGATCAGGCAACCGGTTTTGACTTCCAGGTCGTTTATTCGCCCCTTCCCGAATGGCAGATCATTTTCAACTACAGCCATACCGAGCGGGAGACCCTGAGCGGTTTCCAGATGGTGGATGCCATCGATATCAACACGGGGATCAACTACGGGACGGAATACGACCGCTGGGTCCGTGCCCTCGGACCCGACGCCTTCACCGATCCCACCCGCGCCTCCACCGGCTCCTTTGGCGGCCCCTTTGTCGGGACCAGCCTGTTCCTGCGCTCGGAGAACAGCAGCCGTCTCTGGACCAAGTACAACTTTGAGGACGGACCGCTAGAGGGCTTCTCCATCGGCGGGGGGGTGATTTATCAGGGACCGGCGAGGACCGCGCTCTCCATTGGCGGCGACGAGCTGCGCGCCAACCTTTATCCGACTCCCGATACCGAGGAGAGCTTCCGCTTTGACCTGGCCTTCATCTACCGGAGGGAATTCAAGCACTTCGACCTGAATCTGCGCCTCAACATCTTCAACCTGCTCGACGATGATGAAGGCATCACCCACGCCTCCTATGAGAACCAGGTGACGGGGGAAACGGAGCTGCGCCGGACCGAACGCTATTATGCCCCGCGTTCGTACCGGGTCAGTGTCGGGCTGGATTTCTAAGGTTATGTACGGTGGGCCGTGCGACCCTTGCCGCAGATGTGAACCAGGTTGACTTGCCGGATGAAACGGGGAACATTACCTTCTGTGAAAGGGATACCGACGACCCGGGAAATCGCGGCGCGGGTGGGCTGCTCGCACGTGACGGTGAGCCGGGCGCTGAAGAACAGTCCCCTGGTGAAGGAGGACCTGCGCGACCGCATCTGGGCGGTTGCGAAGGAGTTGGGCTACCGGCCGAACCCGCTGGTGGCGAGCCTGATGACAAACCGGGCGATGAAGCGTCGGAAGGAGAACCTGACCTGCACGCTGGGCTGGTTGAACACCCACCCGAATCCGAAATTCTGGCAAACCTGGCCCTACCGGCGGATATACCTTGAAGGGGCGCGTGAACGGGCGGAGGAGCTGGGCTACGCGATCGACGTGATCTGGGGGGTAGAGCCGGGAATGACGGGCAAGCGCCTGGAGGACATCCTCATTTCGAGGGGAATATATGGATTGATTCTGCCATCGCCGCTGGAAGCGGTGGGCGGGATGGGCATGAACTGGGATCCCTTCGCGGTGGTCTGCATCGGGCAGAAGGCGCCGGACCAGTTGCCCTGGCACCGGGTGACGCTCGCCATCCGGGACTCGATGCAACTCTGCATTGAGCGCCTGCTCGGTATGGGCTACACCCGGATCGGGCTTGCCATACCCGACCGGATTTCCAGCTACGGGACCATTCCCATCGAGTCGATCTTCAGTTATTACGTCCGTCTGATGCCGGAAAAATTTGTTAGCGAAGAACTGCTTTACCACCGATACAAGGGGCCCTATGAGGAGGAATTGAAGAACTGGCTTGGAGCGCACGAACCGGATGTGATCATTTGCATGGATATCGAGGTCCTGAAAGTCTGCCGGGACATGGGCTTGCACGTCCCGGAGGATGTTGGCTTGGCCCACTTGCACCTGGCGCAGGATGTGAAGGGCTGGGCCGGGGTGGATCCGTACGAGAAGCGTCAGGCGGCGGCGGCGGTGGATTTGGTCACCTCCCACCTGCAGCGCAACGAGCGCGGGGTGCCGCCCTACGCGAAGATGGTCCAGATATTCGGGGACTGGCGCGACGGATGGACCTGCCGGGCGTCCGGGGAATAAAGAGGCCCCCCGTTTCCGGGGAGCCGCATAAAGTTGATCGGTATATCGAAGGTGTGCTTCCGGTCAGAAGACCGAGCCCCATGTGGAGGAGGCGTAATCCCAGTAGAAGCCGCCGTAGGACTCAACGGTCCAGATCCAGTTGGCGGTATCGTAGCGATAGAGGAAGATGCCGCCGGCGGCAGTGCCCACGGGGTTCAACAGCCAGCCCAGGTCGTAGGAGTAGATGGCAACCGGATGTTGGCCGATATACACATAGTCCAGCATCTGGGACTGGCCGATGTCAGCGGTAAGACCAAGGGTCCAGCTCAGCAGTGAGTCGTAGCTGTATTCACCCGGCGTAAGGACGAGGCCGGTGTTGCCGCCTTCGGGGGTGGTCAGGTTCTCGCCGGTATAGTCGATATAGAGGTCATCCAGATACCACGGATCGATCCCGCGGTAACCGGCATCGGTATCCTCGTTACCATTGTGAGACTTCATGACGAAGTACTTGAGTGGACTGGTGGATCCGCCATTACGGAACCTGGCGTTTTCAACGGCAAGGGTTTGCTCGGTGAACTGGCCGCCCTTGATGTAGACATCGGACGTGTCCGTACCGTGGTCAATGACCACCCAGATTTCGTACCAGACATTCAGGTCGTTCAGCGGATCCACGTTCTGCCAGATGGGGGTCCAGGGGGCGTATTGACCAGTCTCGTCGGCGTTGCGGATGGTCCACCACAAGTTTGTCAGGAGGGAGTAGCCAAGCTGGGCCTCAAAATCCCCATAGGCCCAGGAGCCGTCAAATTCAACATCGACAAACCCATAGGACGTGTCGAAGAATCCAAACGGCCCGTCTGCATCATTTTCATCCTCGGGACCTTCCACCATAATGCGGTGGTAAAAAGTGGCCACGGATCCATCAGCAATAGGGGTTTCGAGGGGGAACGAGAAATCCAGAAAATTGCCTTGGTTACGGATGCCGGATGACACGTCGGCCACAATCCGGTCAACCTGGTTGTCCGGGTCGAGTGGGTCGGTTGTGATGCGGTGCTCTCCGTCGAACAGGTCGACGGAGTTCGTGATCACGGTGCCTTCCGGGAATTCGCCATCCTCAAAGTTTTCGATCAGGGTCCAGTCGGCATGGGCTGCCGGGATGGCGAGCAGGCTCAGACTGAGCATTGGGGTCAGGTATGTTAATTTCATTATGGGCGTGTTTTTGGGTTTTAATGGGATTCAGTTGGAAGATTACAGGTTATCGAAATCCGCAGGAAGTTCATTCCCACAGGATTGTAACACGTTTCAATGCGGGTGGAAACCCATCGGGTTTGGGTCACGGGTAAAATTCCCAGTCTTCGGTGGCGAAGTTGTAATAGAGGCGCCAGCCGCCGTCAATGGGACCGTGGAAATAGAGCCACGCGCCGTCGGAGAGCTGGTAGAAGTAGGGATAGAAGGCGGGACTGGTGTAGTGGTAGCCGTTTTCGGGGAAGTAGAAGTAGAAATCGGACAGGGTGGGGGCGAGGACGTAGGTCCACCCGAGTTTGATGTGGTAGACCCACGGGAAGGATGTGTCGGAGAGCCAGCCCAGCCAGTTGACATCCTTGAAGCCGTCGCGTTCCGGCGTGGCATAGAAGGGCGTGAAGTTGTCCCGGATGCGGCGGCGTTCGAACTGGTCGTCGTAGAGGGAGGCGGGAGAGAGCAGGGCGCCGTCGCCGATGCCCTCGAGGAAGTCCACGGGAGCCGTCCGGGAGGCGTCCTCGGAGATGGTGGTGACCTCCGGGGCAGGCCCCTGTGTCCCGATCACGTAACCAAAGTTATACTGGTCACTGCGGACTA
>JBNGDP010000045.1:0-25293 GCA_049975345.1 Oceanipulchritudo sp.
AAGCGGAGGTCCCACGCCCATGCTCCACCTGGTCAATCCATACTGAAAGCGGTATTAGACCCCCGTCCTTTGTCTTTGGTCCTTTGTCCCCCTCAATGCACACTGCCGCCCTTTTGCTCGATGGGTTCAGGGGCGGATTCGACGGGCACGTTGGGGGCCTTGGAAATGTCCTTCCACCAGCCCGAAGGGGCGGCCCAGCGCACGGCGTTGTGGATCACCTGCTGGATCCGTTCGTCGTGGTAGATTGGATACGTCTCATGTCCCGGGCGGAAATAGAAGATCTTCCCGTTCCCGCGGTGCCAGCAGTTGCCGCTGCGGAAGACCTCCCCGCCCTCGAACCAGGAAATGAAGACCTGCTCCTCCGGCTCCGGAATCGAGAAGGGCTCGCCGTACATCTCCGTATTCGCCAGCTCAATACAGGGTCCGAGGCCCCGGGCGATCGGGTGTCCCGGGTTGACGACCCAGAGCCGCTCGCGTTCGCCGGCCTCGCGCCACTTGAGGGCGCAGGGGGTCCCCATCAGGCGCTTGAAGATCTTCGAGAAGTGGCCGGAGTGGAGAACAATGAGCCCCATCCCCTCGAGGACGCGCTGCTGCACCCGGTCGACGATCTCGTCCCGCACCTCGGCGTGCGCGCAGTGGCCCCACCAGAGCAGGACGTCGGTCTGCTCGAGCACACCCCCGCCCAGCCCGTGCTCGGGCATCTCCAGGGTCGCGGTGCGGACCTCCAGCTCCCCCGCCGTGTCGAGCCGCTTCAGGCCCGCGGCGATGGCCCCGTGGATTCCCTCGGGGTACAGCTCCCGGACCAGCTTGTGCTTCTGCTCGTGAACATTCTCATTCCAGACGGTTGCGCGTATCATGGATTCATTTCATGAGGCGCGATACGATTTGGTCAAGGGATCTCGTGTTAAAAACCTGCTCCGCGGTCAGCCCGGCCTTTCTTGCCGCGACAACACCGACGCGCAGGTAGGCGAGGTCCTCGACGGCATGCGCGTCGGGGGTGATGACACAGGGGACCCCCGATTCCGCCGCCTGCCGCCAGTGCCGCCAGTCCATGTCCATCCGCCAGGGATTGGCGTTCAGTTCAATCATGACATCATTGGCGGCCGCGGCCTCGATCAGCCTGCGCAGGTTGACCATGTATCCCTCCCGCCGGAGGAGCAGGCGCCCGGTCGGGTGGCCAAGGATCTTCACGCATCCGGTGTCCGCCTCGATGGCCCGGATGATCCGCGCGGTCATTTCCTCCTCGCTGAGTCCGCTCATCGAGGCGTGGACGGAGATCACGCAATAATCAAGCCGGGACGTCACCTCGCGCCCGAAGTCGAGGGATCCGTCCTTGAGGATGTCGATTTCACAACCGGCGAAGAGGTGGGCCCGCTTTCCCTTCGCCTTGTTGATCCGCCCGATCCGATCCACCTGGTCAAGCAGGCGGGATGCATCCAGTCCCTTGGCCTGGAAGCTGGCCTTGGAGTGGTCCGCGATCCCGATGTAGGAAAACCCGAGCCGAGCCGCCGCCTCGGCCATTTCCTCGAGGGAGTTGTGGCCGTCCGAGGCCTTGGTATGGTTGTGGAAGGTGCCGGTGAGGTCGCTGTATTCGACCAATTCCGGCAACCGGTGGGTCTCCGCCAGTTCGAGCTCGTCGAGGCCCTCTCGCATTTCCGGCTCGATGAAATCCAGCCCGAGGGCCGCGAACAAATCCACCTCCTTGCGGATTCCCTTCCGGGCGAGCGGACGGTTGTACGCCTTTCCGCTTTCCTCCGGTTCCTCCCCCTTCCTGAAGATGCCCCATTCCGAAAGGGACAGTCCGCGCGAAAGGGCCCGTTGGCGCATCTTCACATTGTGGTCCTTCGAACCCGTGAAATGATGCAGCGCGAAAACAAAACGATCCTGGGGAACCACCCGAAGATCCGCCTGCAGGCCGGTGTCAAAGCGGACACTGGACTTTGTCTCGCCCTTGGCGGTGACTTCCGCCACGTTGGGACGGCCCGTGAACCAGTCCATGACGGGCTCGGGATCAGAGGAGGCCACAATGAAATCAAGATCCCCGACCGTTTCCATCCCGCGCCGGTAGCTGCCCGCCACTTCCGCCTGTTCCACGGCCTTGAGTTCCCGCAACCCCTCCAGCAGCGGGAGGGCGATATCACGGACGTCCCACCAGAGATGGCGCTTCCCATAGGCGATCCGGTTTTCAATTCCCCGGAGTATGTTCTCCGCGGATTTTTTCCCAAATCCCGACAGCTCCGCGATCCGGCCGGAAAGGCAAGCCTCGCGCAGGCCCCCGATGCTGTCGATCCCGAGCTCCCCGTGGACCTTCCGGATCTTTTTCGGTCCGAAACCGGGGATTTCCAGCATTTCCATCAACCCGTCGGGAATGGAAGAGCGAAGGTCGTCGTAAAATTTCAGTTTACCGGTCTGCCGGAGGGTGATGATCTTCTCGGTCAGGGCCTTTCCGATCCCCTTGACCTGCTCGAGCCGATCCTCCTCGATCAATTGGTCCAGATCCTCCTCCAGGCTCTCCAGGGCCCGGGCCCCGGACTGGTAGGCCCGTACCTTGAAGGGGTTGTCCCCCTTCAGTTCCAACAGGGTACCAATCTCTTCCAGCCTTTCCGCGATTTCCCTGACTTCCATGCCTTGAATAAAAACCAAATCCGCCTCCGCCGCAAGGATCAGCTTGCCCGATTCCCAAGCTGGCGCAACAGGGCGTGAAGGTTGTCACGGGCAAAGGCCCACAGGCCGGGTACCGGATGTCCCGCACGGACGTTTTCCCGCCCGATTTCAAAGGCGATGCGCCATTGCCGGCAGAGGATCCCCCAGGCATGCAAGAGACCATGCCGTGGATCGTAGATGTGGGTCGCCTCCGAAGTGATGCCATTGAGCTCGAGGATCCGCAAATCGCGACCGGCGCGGAAGGCATCCTCGTCCGGGGCCTTGATATCAAAGCGGCCAAAATGGAAGCCCTCGCAGGCCCGGGCCAGGGCTTCCATGCGCTCCTCCAGTTCCGGGGTTCGCAGATGCCCGCCGTCACGGAAGATCGCCCCGAGGGCATGGGTCCCCAACTCGCCGAGGGGCACGACTTCGCCCGGCCCCGGGACCCGGTCGAGCTCCTCGTCAAAGCGCTGGAGAAAGGTGGAAAGCAGCGCGATCGCCCGCGGATGGGCGTGGATCAACGTCTCGAGCGTATCCCTTCCGTTGCCGGTGACCGTGACCTGCTCCTTGGTGGTGATGGAAAAGATCCCGCCCTTTTGCTCCGACGGACGGCGAATGTAGAAGACCCCGTATTCCGATCCGGGAATAAATTCCTGCAGGATGGCGGCGGACCATGTGGATTCCAGCCACCGGACCGCTTCTTCCTCGCTTTTCACCACCTTGACGCCGGCTCCGCGCTGCCCCTCGTCCGGCTTCAGCACCACCGGATACCCCAGGGCGAGATCCTTCATGGCTTCCCGGAAGGCCCGCAGCCGGGAATCCGGATCGCCCCCGGAAATCCGCCGCCATTGGGGCAGGGCCTCCCCCGCCCCCTGGAGGCTTTCCAGGATGGCACTCTTGCTTTCGCCGAGGAATCCCCCGTGCGGCATGCAGGGATTTGCCGCGGCGAAAAGGGTCGGCCGGCGGTACCGGATGAACCCGAGGTAAAGGACGTACAGAAAAACCAGCCAGTTCACCTGCCACCACGGCCAGAACTCCCAGCGCACCGCCCGGATCCATTTGCCCCGCAACCGCCGCCGCCCCTCCCAGCTGAAGAGGGGGATTCCGTAATGAAAAATCAGGTACAAAAAAAGGCCCGCAGCCAGGAGGGCCGGCAGGGCAAAGGCCTCATACAGGTCGTGATAATCGAGCAGAACGCTGCCGACCGAATAACTGAGCCCGACCAGCAGGGGGGTCCAGGCCGCCGCGGCAAGGGCGAAGACACACACGAATTTCAGGAAGGGGGCGTGCAGGGCCCCCGCGGAAAAATAGGTGGCCGTACGGGTCCCGGGAAGGAACCGGGTGGCCAGAATGATCAGGACCCCATGCCGCTTGAAGAGACGCTGGGCCCGGTCCAGGGAACGGGCTGAGAGAAACCAACGGGCCCAGCGGTGGCGGAGAACCGGCCGCCCTAAATAATATCCCGCCAGATAGATCGAGATATCGCCGACCAGTATCCCCAGAAAGCTGGCGGCCACGGCCGGAAAAAAGTCGAGTTTTCCGGCCGCCACCAGGAGCCCCGCGCTGATACTGGCCAGATCCTCCGAGGCCATGGTGCCGAGGAAGATGGCCAGCAGGGTCAACCATATCCCCCCGCCCTCCATCAGTCCGGATGGCGAATCGTTACCGGCGGCCCGTATCCGGGTCCGTTCCCTTCGCGGGAGCGGTAGGTGTAGGAAATGGAATGCGGCTCCAGCAGGACGACGGCCTGGCTGACGGTCCGCGCATCCTCCCGGTCCATGGTCAGGCCGAAGGCCGGCTTGCGGGGATGGCGGTCCCGCAGGAACAGGGCGCTCCTGGCTGGCCCGAGGTCACGGCCCCCCGTGCGCTTTCGCCAGTATCGCCTCCGCCAATCGGCCACCTCCCCCGGCTGGTGGGAGGAACTGGTCCAGAACCTGCCCTCTTCCCCCGCAAAGGCCAGACGCTGCCCATCCCAGACGAACCCGACCATCCTATCGATGGACAGGAAGAAAATCCGAAACGGGCGATACGGCCGCAGGTCCTTGTCTCCAATCCGCCTGCAGGCCTCGACCGGATCCCCCAGCCCGGCCAGCTCCTTCACCAGCAGGCCGCGGCTGCGCGTGCCCGCGGGATCCCCCCGTTCCCCGCCGGGATAGTGGTTGAGCAGCCCGACCAGATACCCCGCTGTGGAGGCTGCCAGCCAGGTTCCCCCACCCTCCGGATCACGGGCGTAGAGGCAGGCATTCTCCCCTTCCCCATGCACTTGGGGCGGTTCCGCGGACGGACGACTGCGCTGCTCGTCGCGATTGAAGCAGATCCAGACACCGTTCCCCCTCTTTCCCCAGGCCAGCGTGCACATGCTCAGGAGCCCGCTTGTGCGCGGTAATGGATCGTTGACGGGGCCACTCCGAATCCCTCGGGGAAACGGGTGATCCCGAAACGCGTGGCGATGGACACCACCAAGGCGTAATGGTGAATGCTGTGGCTCAGGAGGAATTGCAGTTCCCGACGAAGGGTCGTCCGGCTCCAGGCACTGCCCCCGCCGTCATCCATGCGGACGCGAAGAGGCCGGTCCAGGTCGGCCCCGGCAAGTCCTTCCAGCCGGTCCCGCAGCTTTTCCATCTCCGCCACCGCGAGGGCGGGATCCGTTTCCACCCGGGCCTCCCGCTCCCGGTTATCGTAATCCACTTCCCCCTTCTCTTCCCCCCGCATGAGGGCCTGGTAATGGTCCAGATTGTGCCGGATATGCCCACCGATGGTGCTGTTGAAGACTTCCGGGCAGATTCGCCGGTAGGTCTCCGGGGGGAGGGACTTCACCGCGGCAATGCCTTGGTCAAGACAGGTCAGATTGGCGGAAACAAGCGGGTTCATATCGGCCGGATGGAAAAGCAAAGCGGGCCATCGCAGGAAAATCAATCCCGGATCCACCCGCCTCCTTGCCATTTTGCCACCGAGGCGCATATATCTAAATTCGATTATGCCAGAAAACCCGTTCGATTCCGTCGAAGAAGCCATCGATGCCATCACCGCCGGCGAACTCGTTATCGTGACCGACGACGAAGACCGCGAAAACGAGGGAGACCTCATCATGGCCGCCGCCAAGGCCACCCCCGAAACGGTCAACATGATGATCCGCCACGGGCGCGGGCTCATCTGCGTGCCCACCGTCGAACACCAGCTCAAGCGGCTCGGCCTCAATCCCATGGTCGCCAATAACCGGGAAAGCCACCGTACCGACTTCACCGTCTCCGTGGACGCCGCCGAGGGGGTCACCACCGGGATCAGTGCCGCCGACCGCTGCGAGGCCATCCGCATCATCGCCAATCCCGATGCCACCGCCGATCAACTGGTGCAGCCCGGCCATGTCTTTCCCCTCCGGGCCCGGCCGGGCGGAGTCCTCCAGCGCGCCGGCCACACCGAGGCCGCCGTCGATCTCGCCGTCCTCGCCGGTCTTCCCCCGGCCGGGGTCCTCTGCGAAATCCTCAACGAGGACGGAACCATGGCCCGCCTCCCGGAACTCATCGAGTTCAGGGAAAATTTCGGCCTCAAGCTCATTTCCATCAAGCAGTTGATCGAGTACCGCCACAACCGCGAGAAACTGGTGGAACCCATCCTCTCCCAGCCCTTTGCCAACGCCTACGGGGAATGGACCCTCCACCTGTTCCGCTCCCTGACCGACCAGCGGGTCCACTTCGCCCTCACCATGGGGGACCTCGATGAAGAGCCCGCCCTCGTCCGGGTCCAGTCCGAGAATATCCTCAGCGATGTCTTCGACAGCCACGCCCCGGGCCAGAAACGCAGCATCGATCTCGCCCTCCGGCAGATCGCCACCGAGGGCAAGGGCGCCTTCGTCTACATGACCCATGCCTGCGCCGGCCTCCAGGTCCCCCGTAAAATCGATCCCCATTCCTGCTCCCTCGAGCCCGTCAGCATGGATTTTCGCGGCTATGGTCTCGGCGCTCAGATCCTCTACGCCCTCGGTCTCCGACAGATCCGCCTCCTCTCCTCCTCCCAGCGCAAGCATGTCGCCCTCGACGGCTACGGTCTCCATATCGTCGATTTCGTCCCCCTCGAAATTCCGACCGCTTAACTGGTTTTTTGACCATCTAACCAAAAAAACCACACTTTTTCCTTGCAGGGATTGACGAATTACAATTTATGGTAACCCTTATAAACGAACTTAATAAAGTTCACACATTTTTGGGGTATTAGTATAAGAGCTGGAACCGCGGTCCGAAAGGGCCGCGGTTTTTTTAGGCACTGAAATTTCCTTGCCGCGGCCGGGAATTATGGTTCTCTTCCCAATGAACCTAACAATCTAAACAGGAGGAATTGGCCATGAGAGAAGGAACCTACAAGACAGGGACGCTGGCGGTGCATGGCGGCCAGGAGCCGGACCGGGCGACGGGGAGCCGGGCGGTGCCGATTTACCAGACGACGAGCTATGTTTTCCGGGACACGGAACACGCGGCCAACCTGTTTGCGCTGAAAGAGCTGGGAAACATCTACACGCGTATCATGAATCCCACGACGGACGTTTTGGAGAAGCGGGTGGCGGCCCTGGAGGGGGGAACAGCGGCGTTGGCCCATGCGAGCGGGAGTGCGGCGATCACCAATTCCATTTTGAACATCGCGGGGGCGGGCGACCATATCGTATCGGTGTCCCAGTTATACGGAGGGACCTACAACCTGTTCCACTACACCCTTCCGAAACTCGGTATCGAGGTCAGTTTTGTGGACGGGGAGAATCCGGAATCCTTCCGGGAGGCGATCCGGCCGAACACGAAGGCATTTTTCGGGGAGACGCAGGGGAACCCGCGGTTGAATCCTTTTCCCATCGAGGAGGTTGCCGAGATCGGAAATGCGGAGGACATCCCGCTGATCCTCGACAACACGGCCCTGACGCCGGCGGTCTGCCGGCCCTTTGATTTCGGTGCCAACGTGGTGGTGCACAGCCTGACGAAGTTCATCGGCGGTCACGGAACGAGCATCGGGGGGATTGTTGTCGACGGGGGAAATTTCGACTGGGGCAACGGGCGGTTCCCAGGTTTCACGGAACCGGATCCGAGCTACCACGGCCTGGTGCACTGGGACGCTTTCAAGGCCTTTGAACCGGCCGGGGGAGCCAACATCGCCTACGCCATGAAGATGAGGCTGCAGCTGCTGCGGGACACCGGCAACTGCGCCTCGCCCTTCAATTCATTCCTGCACCTGCAGGGGCTGGAGACGCTGCATCTGCGGATGGAGCGCCATTGCGCCAACGCCCTGGCGGTGGCGGAGTTCCTTTCGGGCCATGAAAAGGTGGCCTGGGTGAACTATCCCGGACTGGCGGACAGCCCCCACCGGAAAATGGCCGGCAAGTACTATCATGGCGGGTTCGGCGCGCTGTTGGGCTTCGGCGTGAAAGGTGGCCTGGAGGCCGGGCGCAGGGTGATCGAGGGCCTGCGGCTTTTCAGCCATCTGGCCAACATCGGGGATGCCAAGAGCCTGGCGATCCATCCGGCCAGCACCACCCACAGCCAGCTGACCGCGGAGGAGCAGGTGTGGAGCGGGGTCACCCCCGACTTTATCCGCCTCAGCATCGGGATCGAGGACAAGGAGGACCTCATCGCCGACCTCGACCAGTCCCTGGGATCGGTGTAATCCGCGAAACCGCGGATTGAAAAGAAGCGGCCTCCGGCGTATGGATCACCGGATGAAACGGTGGATTCGGTGCTTCGTTATTGCTCCTTTGCTCATTTCGTGCCGGTCTGTCGACATGTTTGAAGGCAACCGATCCGACCCGCCCAATGCCATGGAATTCCCGGTCAAGCACCGGCACCATGGCTATGTTCGGGAGGATCCATGGCACTGGATGCGGGAACGCGACAACCCCGGCGTCCTGAGACACTTGAAAGCGGAAAACCGGTACACCGAATCGGCCATGGAGGCGGCGGGAGACCTGCCGGAACGAATTTACGGGGAACTGCTCGGGCGCATCGAGGAAACCAGCCGGTCCGCACCTTATCCGGACGGTCCCCACCTCTACCAGTCCCGCATCGAGAAGGGGCAGGATTACCGGATGTATTACCGGAAAGCGAAACAGGCGCAGGCAGACTGGGAACTCTATTTTGACGCGAACCGGGAATCGGAAGGATACAGCTACTTTGACCTCGGCTTTCTGGACATCAGTCCCGATGGGAGCATCCTGGCCTACACGATCGACACCGTGGGCGAGGAAAGCTACGTCCTCAAGTTCCGGGATCTTGCAACGGGAAAGGACCTTCCCCTCGAGATCCCGGAGGTCAGCGCGGATGGCGAATGGAATGCCGGAAGCAGCGCCTATTATTTCCTGAAGGAGGACGATGCCAAACGCCCCTGGCGGATCTACCGGGTCGGCATTGCGCAAACCCCGGAGGAGGCGGTTCTGGTCCACGAGGAACCGGATCCGCTGTTTTATGCCGGAATTTACAAGAGCCAGGACAAGCGGTTCCTTTTCGCCACGAGCGCCAGCAAGGAAACCACCGAGGTTCATTATCTCCCCTCGGATTCGGAGGCCGGGAAATTCCGGATCCTCTTCCCGCGCCGGAAAGGGATCCGCTACTGGGTGGAGCACCTGCACGGGGAATGGCTGGTTCGGACCAACGAGAACGCGCCGGATTACCGCCTCCTCGCCCTGCCGGTGGACGGAAGCGGCATGGCCGCGGCCAGGGAGCTCGTGCCCTCCAGGGAAGGCGTACGCCTCGACGATGTCCTGCCCCTCAAGGATCACCTGGTCCTTTTTGAACGGAGCAACGGGCTGGACCGCATCCGGGTCCGCTCCCTCCGGGACGGGGAGGAGCACGAGATCGCCATGCCGGAAAGTGTTTACGACGTCGATGCGGGCAACAACGCGGAATTCGCCACTTCCCTGTTCCTCTTTGAATACAGTTCGCCGATCCGGCCATCTTCAACGTACCGCTACAATCTGGAGACCCGGGAGCGCGAGGAAATCCGCCGCACCGAGGTCCCCTCCGGGCACAAACCGGAGGACTACACCGCCTATCGGATCGAGGCCCTTTCCCATGACGGGACGCCGGTGCCGATGACGGTTTTCCACCGGAAGGATCTGGTGCGCGACGGGACGAGCCCGGCCTATCTGTACGGCTACGGGGCGTACGGGATCACCGTCGAGGCCCGCTTTCGCCCCTCCTGGCTGACCTGGCTGCAGCGGGGCTACACGGTGGCCATCGCCCATGTGCGCGGCGGAGGCCTGCTGGGGGAAGACTGGTACCAGGACGGCAAATTCGACCGGAAGGGAAACACTTTCCTGGACTTCATCGCCTGCGCGCAGGCCCTTGTTGACGGCAGCTACACGGCCCCGGAGCGGTTGGTCATCGAGGGGGGAAGCGCGGGCGGCCTGCTGGTCGGGGCCGTCCTGAACCTCAGGCCAGACCTCTTCCATGCCGCCGTGGCTGCCGTGCCTTTTGTCGATGTCATCAACACGATGCTGGACCCGAGCCTGCCCCTGACCACTTTCGAGTACGAGGAATGGGGCAATCCCCAGGAAAAGGAGGTTTTTGAGACCCTGATGGGGTATTCCCCGTACGACAATGTGCGGACCGCCGAATATCCGGCGATCCTCGTCACGGCAGGATACAACGATCCCCGTGTCCCCTATTGGGAGGCCGCGAAGTGGGTGGCCAAACTCCGGAAAAACCAGACCGGCCCCGCTCCCATTCTGCTCAAGACCAATCTGGATTCCGGCCACATGGGAGCCTCCGCCCGGTATGCCTATTGGAGGGAAATCGCCTTTGAACAGGCCTTCCTTCTCTGGCAACTGGGCGATTCCGGCCAGTAAGCACGGGCATTGACCCGGCATGAAAAGCGGCTTTGATTATAAACCATGCCGGAAGACAACACCATCAACCGCCAGAATATCGTCGCCTGCATCTGGGACTTCGACAAGACCCTGATCCCCGGCTACATGCAGTGGCCGATCTTCGAGCATTTCAGCGTCGATGAGAGCCGCTTCTGGAAGGAAGTGAATGCCCTGCCGGGGATCTACCGGAACAACGGCCAGATCGTCTCCCCGGACATCCTGTACCTGAACCACATCCTCACCTACGTGCGCCACGGAAAGTTCCCGGGCCTGAACAACGCCCTGCTGCGCCAACTGGGGAAGCGCCTGCATCTCTACCAGGGATTGCCCGAGTTCTTCCAGGTGCTCAAGGATATCGTCATCAAGAACCCGGTCTACGCCCGGTACGAAATCAAGCTGGAGCACTACATCGTTTCCACGGGCCTTGCGGAAATGATCCGCGGCAGCTCCATCGCCCGGCATGTCGAGCAGATCTACGGGTGCGAGTTCATTGAAAACCCCCTGCCCCCGAATTTCACCCTGCAGCCCGAGTTTGCGATCACCGGCCCGCGCGAAATCGCACAGATCGGCCACCTCGTCGACAACACCATCAAGACCCGCTTCATCTTCGAGATCAACAAGGGAACCAACAAGATCGCCTCCATCGACGTGAATTCCCGCATTTCCCCGGAGGACCGGCGGGTGCCCATCCGGAACATGATCTACGTGGCCGACGGCCCCAGCGACGTGCCGGTCTTCTCCGTCGTCCGCAAGCACGGGGGCAAGACCTACGCCGTCTACGAACCCAAGAACGAGAAGGAATTCGCCCAGAACGACGCCCTCCGCGCCAGCGAACGGGTCGACCACTTCGGAAGGGCCGATTATCGGGAAAAGAGCGACACCTACATGTGGCTCACGACCCACGTCCGGCAGATCTGCGACCGTATTGTTGATGAATGTGAACGGGCCCTGAACCACCGGGTGGGACGGCCCCCGCAGCATATCCACCGCGAGGATCCCAAGAGCCCGGATCCAAAGCCCCAGGAGGAACTCTTCGAAGGGGAAGGCTTCAGCAACAGCACTGATTCCGGGCGGGAATGAGGCCCGCGTCCCCCGCCAGTTCCGTCCTCGAGGGAATCCCCCGCCGGTTCATGGTTTTCCGGCTGTTTTTCAACGCGCGCTTTTTTTATCCGGTCTTCACAAGGGCCTGGGCATGGCCAGCCTCTTCTATTCCGGCCTGATCGCCGTCCTCATGGCCCGGGCCCCGGCAGGGATCCCTCTTGAACCGCTCCAGGAACAGGTCTTTACCAATTCCCTGAAGGCCTTTCCCCTGTGTTTTCCCGGCCTCTTCCTCCTGCTGATCCTTCTCGGACGCCTCCTCATCCGCCGCAACTGCCTCTGCTTCCGCTTACCCGATTGAACCCGTTCGCTGGCGCAGTGTGAACAAGCCGGTGAATATTTTTCAATATCTCAGGCTTGCCTACGGACCCGTATATTAGAGATTCTTTCAGCGCGGGCAGAAAAATTAATCCTTCAGCCTGCAAATTCATTGACACCATATCTGGTGCTGTAGTTGTCTCTTACCCCCAATATCTTGGGGTTTACGCCCGCCAAACGGGCCGATCATTTTCTTTTTTTTATTCACTTCAATACCAACAGCTTAAGGACAAACGCTTCATGGAAACCACCACCATCACGATTGGAAACAAGTCGTTCACCCTCGACAAACGGAAGGCGGAGGAGGCCTTCTCGGCGAAGAGGGTCATCAACGGACGCGACACCATGTTTTTCAACATCCTCCCTCTCAAATACCAATGGGCCTACGAGCTCTACAAGACCATGAAGGCCAACCACTGGGAGCCCGAGGACATCCCCATGCAGAAGGATGTGGAGCAATGGCGGGACACGACCGGCTCGATCACGGACATCGACCGCTGGATCATCAAGATGGCCGTGGGATACTTCAGCGCGGCCGAAGGCATCGTGGGCGACAACATCCTGCATGTGACCCGGGAAGTGGTAACCGCCCCGGAACTGAAGCTGGTCCTCGGGCGACACGCCCACGAGGAGAACATCCACGCGGACAGCCTGGTCTACATGATCAGCTCCCTCGGCCTGAACCCGCATGAATGCGAGGCCATGTTCGAGGATGTTCCCACCATCAAGGCGAAAAACGCCCTCGTGGTGAACAACAGCCGGGCCCTGCGTCGGGACCTCGACCTGAGCGGGATCCGCAACAAGCAGGACCTCGCCAAAAACATGTTTCTCTTCGGGCAGTGCATGGAGGGCACCCAGTTTTACGGTCTTTTCGGGATGGTCCTGAGCCTGTACCGGCAGAACAAATTCCCGGGCATCGGCCAGATGTTCCGTTACACCCTGCGGGACGAATCCAACCATATTTCCCTCTTCAAGCATCTTTTGGTCGAGTTGGTGGATGAAAACCCGGAGATCTGGACACCGGAATTCAAGGAGGAACTGACCGAATTGATGAAGGAGGCGGTCCGCCTGGAAAAGGCCTTTATCGAGGACTGCCTGCCGGTCAACGCCATCGGCCTCAGTGCCGATGAATTCACACACTACATTGATTACATTGCCGACCGCCGTCTGGAAAGCGTCGGGCTGCCCACCCTCCATCCGGGGATCCAGAACCCCCTCCCCTGGCTGGCTGAAATGATGGATATCAAGAAGGAGCAGAACTTCTTCGAGGGACGGGTCACCGAATACCAGAAGTCCAGCGCCCTCGGCGTTGTCGATGACGACGAGCTCTGAACCACAAAGAAGACCCCCGCAGCGCGCAACCGCCAAACAGGAACACAGCCAACCATGATCAACCATCCCGCCTACGAGGAAGACCTCGCCCTCAAACGCTACACCCGTAGCCCCAAGGAGAACAAGCCCCGCTTTGACTGGAGGGGAATCGTCCAGGATGATGCCCTTTTCCCCGCCGACATGATCCCCTCGACCGTGAAAATCAAGGCTGGGGAAAGCGTTGTCGATTTTGACCTTGCGGAGGTGGCGGAGACCGTGGGTAACGCCCTGACCAACCTGATCCTCTCCCGCGACGAGGAGGAAACCGACATTTACAACGACGCCAACTGCCGTTTTGTCGCCGCGGTTGCCCGTACGGTGGCCGCGCGCCTCGGCGAACTGGCCAAGGAAGGGAAGCCCCTCACGCTCAGCGAGTCCGAGGTCTACCTGCTCATTGAAAAAACGCTGATCGAGCAGGACGCCCCGGATGTCGCCAAGAGCCTCCTGCTGTTGCGCAACTCAAACCGTGGGGCGAACCGTCCAGCCACTCTCAATGTCTCCGTGATCCGCCGCAACAACAAGGTGGTCCAGTGGGATACCGTCAAGGTGGAAATCGCGGTGCGGAAGGCCTTCCTGACCCTCGGGCTCGATTCGGAGCCAGCCGTGAAGGTCGCCGATGCGGTCGCCGAGCAGGTCCACCGGCAGCAGGTCACGCGCATCCATATCGAGGAGGTCCAGGACATCGTGCAGGAGGAACTGATGCGGCTTGGCCATTTCAAGGTCGCGGAAGCCTATATCCTTTACCGGGCCCACCGCCGCAGCCTTCGCGATGCCGAACTGTCCCGGCCGCGGGAGGATGACCGGCAGCAAAACATGATCATGGTCACCCTCCCCGATGGGACCAACGAGTTCTGGGACGGGCTGGACCTGAAAAAACGCATCGATTTCGCGATGATCGGTCTCGACCTCTGCCTCGACAAGGAGCAGATCGAAACCGAGCTGCGCCGCTCCCTCTACAGCGAGATGAAGCAGGAGGACTTGAAGCGGACCGTGATCCTCAACGCCAAGAGCCTCATCGAGCGTGACGCGGATTTTTCCAAATTCGCCGGGCGTATTCTCCTCAGTTACATTTACGAGGAGGTCCTGGAATGGGACATCGTCCGGGATGGAATTGGAAAGCTCAAGGAGGCCCACCAGAAGGGGTTCCGCCGATACCTGCAACGGGGCGTTGAAATTGAGCGCCTCAACCCCCTCCTGCTGGAGCGCTACGACCTGCGCAAGCTGTCCCTCGCCCTGGACCCGGGAGCCGATCTGGATTTCGATTACCTCGGCATCCAGACCATCTACGACCGGTACCTGATCATCGACAAAATGTGCAAGCCCCAGCGGCGCCTCGAGGTGCCCCAGTTTTTCTGGATGCGCGTGGCCATGGGTCTTTTCATCGGGGAGCGGGAACAGGCCGAGGCGTGCGTGGTCAGCCTGTACAGCATGTACAAGGGACGGCGCTTCTGCAGCAGCACCCCAACGCTTTTCAACTCGGGAACCCTCCACAGCCAGCTCTCGAGCTGCTACCTCTACCGGGTCGGGGATTCCATCGAAAGCATCATGCAGCGGGGAATCGCCGAAAACGCCTATCTCTCGAAGTGGGCGGGCGGCCTGGGTGGATCCTGGACCTCCGTGCGCGGCACCGGCTCCTACATCAAGGGGACCAACGGGGAAAGCCAGGGTGTCATCCCCTTCCTCAAACTCCACAACGACCAGCTGGTCGCCGTCAACCAGGGTGGCAAGCGCCGCGGCTCCGGGTGCGCCTACCTGGAGACCTGGCACAACGACATCCTTGATTTCCTCGAATTGCGCAGGAACACCGGGGACGACCGGCGCCGGACCCACGACATGAATACCGCCAACTGGATTCCCGACCTCTTCATGAAGCGCATGGAAGCCCGGCAACATTGGACCCTTTTCCGGTCCAACGAGGTCCCCGACCTGCACGACCTGTACGGGAAGGCCTTCGAGCAGAAGTACGAGCACTACGAGCGACTGGCCGAGGAGGGTAAGATCTGGAGCCACCGGATGCCCGCCATCGAGCTCTGGAAGCAGATGCTCAAAATGCTCTTCGAAACCGGGCATCCCTGGATCACCTTCAAGGATGCCTGCAACCTCCGCAGTCCCCAGGACCATGCCGGGGTCATCCACAGTTCCAACCTCTGCACGGAAATCACCCTCAACACCGGTGACGATGAAACCGCGGTCTGCAACCTCGGGTCCGTGGTGCTGGAAAACCACCTCGCCGAGGACGGATCGATCGACCACAAGAAGCTGCGTGAAACCATCCGCGTGGCCCTCCGCGCGCTGGACAACGTCATCGATATCAATTTTTACCCGACTGAAGCCGCCCGCAATGCCAACCGGCGGCACCGCCCGATCGGCATGGGCGTGATGGGGCTCCAGAACGCGCTCTTCACCCTCGGGCACTCCTTCGCCAGCGAGGAAGCGGTGGAATTCAATGACACCTTCATGGAGGCCGTGGCCTATTATGCCTACGAGGCCTCCAGCGACCTCGCCGCCGAACGCGGAACCTACAGCTCCTACAAGGGGTCCAAATGGGACCGGGGACTGCTTCCGCAGGACACCCTCGACCTGCTGGAAAAGGAACGCGGGGTGGAACTGGATCTTCCCCGTGGCGGGAAAATGGACTGGCAACCCGTGAGGGACAAAATCGCCCGGCAGGGAATGCGCAATTCAAATGTCCTGGCCATCGCCCCGACCGCAACCATCTCGAACATCATGGGATCCAGCCCCTGTATCGAGCCGACCTACAAGAATATCTTCGTCAAATCGAACCTGTCGGGGGAATTCATCGTCCTCAACGCCCACCTCGTGCGCGAATTGAAGAAGCGCAAGCTCTGGAACGAGGATATCCGCGACCAGTTGAAGTACTTCGACGGGGATCTCTTCAAGGTGGAAAACATCCCTGATGATATCCGGCAACGATACCTCACCGCTTTCGATGTCGACTACACATGGATTGTCAAGGCGGCCGCGCGACGGCAGAAGTGGATCGACCAGTCCCAGTCCGTCAATCTTTGGCTGGCCCACCCGGATATGAAGACCCTCTCCCACATGTACCGCAGCGCCTGGCACATGGGTCTCAAGACAACCTACTACCTGCGCACCCTCGGTGCTTCCAATATCGAAAAGGCCACCGTTTCGATCCGCCAGGATGCCGCCCAGGCACACAACAAGCGCGGCTTTACCGAGGAGGAAAAACAGGCCTGCTCCCTCGAGGCCATGATGCGCGGCGAGCAGTGCGAGGCCTGCCAGTAGCTTCAGTCCGACCTGTCCGACCTGTCCGACCTGTCTGACCTGTCAGACGAGTCAGACTTCCCGGACCAGCTCCGGCTCCGGGCCGGCCTCCGGTGCGCCCTGCGTCCGGGCCCGGGCGCGCAGGCGCAGCCCCTGGAGGCGGATGAAACCGCTGGCGTCATCGGGGTTGTAGTCGCTCAGGACGCCCTCCATGGAGGCGATCTTCTCATCATAGAGTGAGAAGGGCGACTTGCGCCCGATGGTGACGACGTTTCCCTTGTAGAGTTTGAGCCGCACGGTCCCGCTGACCTTCTCCTGGCTCTTGTCGAAGAAGGCCTGCAGGGCCTCCCGTTCCGGTGCGTACCAGAAGCCGTTATAGATCAACTCCCCGTATTTCGGAATCAGGCTGTCGCGCAAATGCTCGAGGTCCCGGTCCAGGGTGAGGGTCTCCATTTGTTTGCGGGCGTGCAGCAGGATGGTCCCTCCCGGGGTCTCGTACACGCCCCGGCTCTTCATCCCGACAAAGCGGTTTTCCACGATATCGACGCGGCCGATCCCATGCTTGCCGGCCAGGGCGTTCAGTTCGCGCATCAGGCCGGAGGGCTCCAGCTTTTTCCCGTTGACGGCAACGCAATCCCCGGCCTCAAAGTCAAGTTCCACCACCTCGGGCGTATCGGGGGCGTCCTGCGGATCGGCCGTCAGCTTGAACATGTCCTTGTTCTCGTCCGAGGTGGGATCAAACCACGGATCCTCGAGGATGCCCGCTTCATAGGAAATGTGCAGGAGGTTCCGGTCCATTGAGTAGGGCTTCCTCGCGGAGGCCTCCACGGGAATCTTCTGCTCCTGGCAATAGGCGATCATTTCCTTGCGCCCCGGGAACTGTTTCCGGAATTCCGGCATGCGCCAGGGGGAGATGATCTTCAGGTCGGGGGCAAGGGCGGCATAGGTCAGTTCGAAGCGCACCTGGTCGTTCCCTTTCCCCGTCGCTCCATGGGCCACGGCGTCGGCCCCCTCCCTGCGGGCGATGGCGATCTGCGCCTTGGCGATCAGGGGCCGGGCAATGGAGGTTCCCAGGTAATACTGGTTCTCGTAAAGGGCGTTGCCCCGCATCATCGGGAATATGAAATCCCGGGCGAATTCCTCCTTCAGGTCGACCGTGTAATGGGCACTGGCCCCGGTGGCTTTCGCCTTTTCAGCCAGTCCGTCCAGCTCCTCCTCCTGCCCGATGTCGGCGGCAAAGGTGATGATTTCGGCCTCGAAATGGTTCTTCAGCCAGTTGACGAGGACGGATGTGTCCAGTCCCCCGGAATATGCGAGCACGATTTTCATGACGGAAAAACTAGGTTGTTTGAGCGGCAAGGAAAGAAAGAATCGCCTTCTGGGCATGCAGGCGGTTTTCCGCCTGGTCAAAGACAACGCTTTGCGGGCTGTTGTACACGCCGGCGGAAACTTCCTCCCCGACATGGGCCGGGAGGCAATGCAGGAACAGGGCGTCGTCCGCGGCCGAGGCCATGACCGCCTCGTTGACCTGGAACGGCGCCATGGCCCGGAGGCGCTGGTCGCGCTCCTCCTCGTCCCCCATGCTGACCCAGACGTCGGTGTAGACCGCATCGGCATCCGCAGCCGCCTCCCGCGGATCGGTGAGGAACCGGTAGGTTCCGGCAAGGCCGGCCGCGGAAAGCCATTCGTCCACAACCGGGTCCGGGCCAAACTCCCGCGGACCGCACAAGGCGATCTCCATTCCCGCGCTGGCACCGGCGAGGATCCAGGAATGGGCCATGTTGGAGCCGCAGTCCCCGAAAAAGGCCAACTTCCTTCCCCTCAAGGATTCCAAAAGCCGGCCGGGGCTTCCCCAGCGTTCCGCCAGGGTCAGGAGATCGGAAAAGGTCTGGCAGGGATGCAGGAAATCCGTCAGGGCATTGACCACCGGAATGCTTCCCTCCCTTGCGAACTCCTCGACAAACGCGTGCTCGAAGGTCCGGATGACGATGCCGTGGATGTAGCGGGACAGCACCTTTGCCGTGTCCGCAACTGTTTCGCCACGCCCGGTCTGCATCCGCTTCTGGTCGAGGATCATGGGATGTCCCCCCAGTTCGTGGATGCCGACCTCGAAGGAGACCCGCGTCCGGGTCGAGGACTTGTGGAAAAGCAGCGCCCAGGTCTGGCCTCCCAGCGGCTTTTCCGGGGTCCGGCCCCGGGCCGCCTTCAGGCTCGCCGCCAGTTCAAGGGTCTCCCCGAGCTGCCGGGTGTCCAGATCGGTGGTCTTTAAAAAGTGTGGAGCATTTTTCATTTTTCAAACCGGGTTCCGAATACAAAATCAAGAATTTCAACAGAAGTAGCGAGATCACCACTACTCACATTCAAGGGAGGCATCAGGCGGATGGCGTCCGTTCCGCCGCGCACGACAAGCAGGCCGTTCTCACGCAGGCGGCCCACCCATGGCAGGGGGTCGCCCTTGACGACAAGGGCCACGTGGTAGCCCATGCCGCGGAAACCGCACAGATGCACGTGATGCTTCTCCACCAGTTCCTTCAAGGCGGCGTGCCAGGGCCCGCTGTTATCGACAACCCGCGCGAGCAGGTCCTCCTCTTCCAGGACGTCCAGGACGGCAAGCGCCGCGGTGCAGGCGAGAGGATTCCCGCCGAAGGTTGTCCCGTGGGAACCGGGCGTGAACAGGCCGGCATACGGCTCCCTCACCCAGGCGGCGCCGATGGGGAAGCCCCCACCGAGGCCCTTGGCCATCCCCACGGCGTCCGGCTGGATGCCCGCGTGCTCATAGGCGAAAAACCGCCCGCTGCGCCCGATGCCGCACTGCACCTCGTCGATGAGCAGAAGCAGGCCCTTTTCGTCGCAGAGCCCGCGCAGGCCCCGCAGGAATTCCGTAGTGGCGGGATGAATACCCCCCTCGCCCTGGATGGTCTCGACGAGGATGGCCGCGGTGCTGTCGTCCACCCGGGAGCGGAAGCTTTCCAGATCGTTGAAAATGGCATGGCGGAATCCCTCGAGAAGCGGGGCGAACCCCCCCTGCACCTTGGGCTGGGGCGTGGCGCTCATGCCCCCGAAGGTCCTTCCATGGAAGGCGTTTTCCGCGGTTATGATCCGGAAGCACTTCCCTTCCTCCCCGCCCGCTTTCTCGCGTCCGTGCAGGCGGGCCAGCTTGATCAGGAACTCGTTCGCCTCGGCCCCGCTGTTGCAGAAGAAAACCTTCCCCTCGCCGGCCTTCGCGCAGATCCGCCTGGCCAGTTCGCCCTGCTGGGCGACATGGAAAAGGTTGCTGACGTGCGCGAGTTTTCCGGCCTGCTCCCGCACGCGGTCGACCCAGACGGGATGACAGTGCCCGAGCGTGTTCACCGCGATTCCGGTTGCGAAATCAAGATAACGGCGGTTTTCGGCGTCCCACACCTGCGTTCCGGAACCGCGCACGAGGGCCATTGGGGCCGGGCCGTAGTTCTTGAGGACGTGCGCGTCGTAGAGGGCCGCAACCTTCTCCGAAGTCACCTTGCTGGATGTTCTGGATGCCATGGTCTTGCTTTCTGTTTCAGGAGGCATGGACGATTTCCGTCCCGACCCCCTTGTCCGTGAAGATTTCAAGGAGGATGCTGTGCGGCAGCCGCCCGTCGATGAGGTGGACGCGGTGCACTCCGCTTTCAAGCGCGTTGATGGCGCTTTCCACTTTGGGAAGCATGCCGGAACCGATGATCCCCCCGCTCTTGAGCGCCGGGACTTCCTTCTGGGAAACGCTTGAAATCAGGCTGTCCGGATCCTTCGGGTCGCGCAGGAGCCCCGGAACGTCGCAAAGGTAGACAAGGCGACGGGCCCTGATCGCCGCCGCGAGGTGCGCCGCAGCCGTGTCCGCATTCACGTTGTGGAGCTGGCCGTTGCGGTCCCGCGCGACGGGGGAAACGATCGGCGTGTAGCCATCCTGCAGATACTTCTTGAGTTTGCCGGCCTCGACCCCGGTGATCCGCCCGACATGGCCGAGGTCGACCGGGTTCCCCTGGCTGTCTGTTTCGAGGCGCACGCACCGGAAAATGTCCTGCCCCTTGACGCCGATCGGCCGGCCTTTCCTGATCTGGATGTTCTCGCAGATGCCAAGGTTGATCTCCCCGTTGAGGGTCCTTTCGACAATCTCGATCGTGCGGTCGTCGGTGTAGCGCAGCCCGTTCTTCCAGACGGGCTCGATGGCTGCCGCTTCCATCGCCTTGTTGATGGCTGGGCCGCCCCCGTGGACGACAATGACGTGGATTCCGACGGTGGCGAGGAAAACGAGGTCGGTGGCCACTCCCACCCGGGCCTGCCCGGTGTCCATGAAGGACCCACCGAACTTGACCACGAAAATGCTGCCCTTGAACCGCTGGAGGTAGGGAAGCGCCTCCATCAGCACTTCCGTCTTGGTCTGTACGTCGATATTGACCGCCATCTTCATTCGGATTTGTTGAAGTTCACATATCCCTCGGTGAGGTCGGTCGACCACATCCGGTATTTCGAGGATCCCCGCCCAAGGTCGGCGATGATTTGGAAACGGGGGGCGGCGACGATCGCCTTCCACCGGTCCAGGTGCTCCGCATGGATTTCACCCCCCACAAAGGCGGGGATGCACTCCCCACCGTCCTCGTGGGCGTACCACAAACTCACGCTGTCCTCGGACAAGTCCGCTCCACTGTACCCGAGGGCGTCCATGATCCGGCCCCAGTTGGGGTCGCCCCCGTACCAGGACGACTTGACCAGGAGGGAGTTGGCGACCGCCCGGGCCGCCTTTCTGGCATCCTCCGTTGTCGCGGCTCCCTCGATACGCAACTCGACCACCTTGGTGATCTTTTCCCCGTCCCCGACAATCTTCTTCGCGAGATCCTGGCAGACCGCTTCGAGGGCGTTCCGAAAGGCAACCCAGTCATCCGAGCCGGGAGAAAGCGTGATCCCTGCCGTGCCGTTGGCGAGAAACACAACGGTGTCATTCGTGCTCTCGTCCCCGTCCACAGTCACGGCATTGAAGGAAAGGTCCACACAGCCGGCAAGCAGCTCCTGCAAATGGGATGATTCCACGCGGGCATCCGTGCAGAGGAAAGCCAGCATTGTGGCCATGTGCGGCTCAATCATCCCGGCCCCCTTGGCCATTCCCGAAATGTGGACGGGGCCCGCCGGGGTCTCCACCCGGACCGAGCACACCTTGCGCCGGGTATCCGAGGTGAGGATGGCATCCGCCGCCCGCAGCCCCGCCTCCGGCGCGTCTGCAAGCTGCGCTCCAGCCCGTTCAAAACCGTCCTCCAGCTTTGCCATGGGGAGCCGGCGGCCGATCCTTCCGGTCGAGCAAACGAGGATCTCCGCAGGGGCGCAGCCGGCCGCCCTGGCGGCCAGTTCCCGCATTTTCAAGGCATCCCGCATGCCCTCCGGACCGGTGCAGGCGTTGGCGTTGCCGCTGTTGGCCGCGAATCCCCGCATCGTTGACCCCTCGGCCAGCATCTGCCGACCAAGGCGGACAGGAGCGGCCGCGACGCGGTTGCGGGTGAAGACCGCCGCCAGGGTGCAGGGCGTCTTGGAGACAACAAGAGCCAGGTCCAGCCGGCCGTCGGCGGTCCCCCGCACATCACAAGTCACCCCCGCCGCGACAAATCCGGGCGTGTCGACACATCCCGCACTGTCTTTCAGGTAATGAAAGGAGGCCATGGCTCTGTTGATCGGGTTCACTGCAGTCCGGCGAATTCAGGCCAGCCCATCCGGAGGTTGAGGATCTGCACAGCCTGGCCGCTGGCTCCCTTCATGAGGTTGTCAATCGCGCTGGTCACCAGGATGTTCCCGGTCCTCTCGTCGGCAAAGGCCGAAAGATCCAGCCGGTTGCGACCGGTCAGGTTGCGCGTCTCCGGGGCTGTTCCCGGTGGCAGCAGGCGGATCCCCCGCCTCCCCTCGTAGGCCTTCCTCCAACAGGAATAGATTTCCCGTATTCCCGCCGTCCCCCGCAGGACCATGGTCGTCGCGATTCCCCGCATCATGGGGACCAGATGCGGAGTGAATTGGACGACGACCACTTTTCCCGCGGCCAGGGAGAGCTGCTCCTCGATCTCGGAGAGGTGCCGGTGCCGGCCCAATGCGTAGGCCATGGCGCTTTCGCCCCGCTCGCAGTAGCTGTAGAAAAGATTCTCCTTCTTTCCCGCACCGGAAACCCCGCTCAGGGCGTTGATGACGATTCCCTCCCCGTCCAGGAGCCCCTCTTTCAGCAACGGCAGCAAGGGCAGCAGCACACTCGTCGGGTAACAGCCCGGGCAGGCGATCAGGTTGGCGGATTCCCATCCAGGCGGGGCAAATTCCGGCAACACGTACGGCGTCTTCTCCAGCCATTCCGGGGCGGGATGAGTGCCGCCGTAGTAATCCTCGTACAAGGATGCGGATTTCAGCCGGAAATCCGCGCTCAAATCGATTACGATCCGGCCGGCCTCGACCAGTTTCATCGCATATTCACAAGCCACCCCGTGCGGCAGGGCCAGAAACCAGACCGGGACGTCCTTCTTCGCCAACTTCTCCGCGTTCGCGGGAACAAAAGTAAGATCGGCCACCAGGCCGTTGAGGCGCGGCAGGACGGTTTCCACGCGCTTGCCGGCATGGCTGCGGGAAGCCACCACCAGCCGGTCCACTTTGGGATGCCGGGTCAGAATTTCCAACAATACTTCTCCGGAATAGCCGGAGGCGCCTACAATTCCAATGGTCTGCATGATTCCTGAATGCTGAGAGGGGTTCAAAATAAGAAAACAAAAAGGGCCCGGTCTTCCCGCGGCAGGCGACTGCCGAGGAAGATGGACCCTTTGCAAAAAGGATACGCGGCCTCGATGACAGAACGCCTTAGCGCTTGCTGAACTGGAAGCGCTTGCGCGCCCCGGGCTGTCCAGCCTTCTTGCGTTCGCGTCGTCGGGGATCCCGCTTCAGGTGTCCGGCTTTCTTCAGGGAGGACCGCAGCTCGCTGTCGTACTTTTCCAGGGCCCGCGCCAGACCGTGGGCAATCGCTGTGGCCTGTCCGTTCGGGCCTCCGCCCTGCACCTTGGCAAGGACGTCGAACTGCCCCTTCATTTCCACCGTGAGGAGGGGGGCTTCCGCCATCCGCGTCAGGGATTCAGAGTAGCAGTAGGTCTCGATATCCTTGCCATTGACGGTAAAGGTTCCGCTCCCGTTCGGAATCAGGCGCACGCGCGCGCTGGCCCGCTTCCGTCGGCCGGTGGCTGTGATCACTGTTGCTGTCTCAGTCATTTTGCTTCAAATTCTCGGATTCAGGCGCTGTAGGGCACCGGGTTCTGCGCTTCGTGCGGATGTTCCGAACCGGCGTAGACCTTGAGCTTCTTCAGCTGGGCCCGGCCCAGGCGGTTCCTCGGCAGCATCCCCTTCACCGCGTGCTGGATGATGAATTCCGGCCTCTTTTTCCGGAAGTCCTTGATCCCCACATACTTCTCATTCCCGAAGTAGCCGCTGTAGAACATGTATTTCTTCTGGTCCTCCTTGCGGCCGGTGACCGCCACCTTTTCCGCATTGATGACCACCACGAAGTCGCCGGTGTCGATATGCGGCGTGTAGGTCGGGCGATGCCGGCCGCGGAGTATGTTCGCAATCTGCACGGCAAGCCGCCCGAGGACCTGGCCCTCGGCGTCGATCAGATGCCACTTCTGCTCAATTTCGCCCTGTTTTGCCAAATAGCTTTTCATCTTCCGAAAAAAGGAAGCACGCTAGATTTCGCCCCCCCCCTGTCAACTCATTTCCCCATAAAAAAGTTCCCGCGGCCGAAACCGCGGGAACTTCATAAAAACGAATGTGATTGGATTCGTTCGGACCAATTAGAAGCTGAAGAGCAGCTCGAGAGCGCCGCTCAGCTCGTCATAGCTGGCGCCTTCCAGGTCCCCGTCAACATAGCTGATTTCAGCAATGAGGGCGAGGTTGTCGGTAAAGGCATAGCTGTGGGCTGCCGTGAACTTCAAGAAGTCGGCATCGGCAAGGTCGCCCAGACCGAGTTCCCAGTAGCTGATACGGCCAGTAACGGAAGCCTGCTCGGAATAAGCAAAGTTGGCCATCGCAAGGGCGCTCAGATGGTCGACGTCTTCGAACTCACCATAGTTCAATTCGACACCATAGGTCACATCCCCGGTTTCGTAGGAAATATAGGAGTTGATTACCCAGAAATCCGCAGAATCACCGTAGACATCGACTTCTTCATAGGCACCCCCAATGAAGAGGGTGAGGCCTTCTTCACCAGTCCAGGCAGCCGCAATTTCAGCAGCCCAGGAAGAGAAGTCATCACCGCCAAGACGGTCGTCGGATCCGATAACAGCACCATCCTGAAGGGAAATGCCGAAGAAACCGGTGTCTGTTTCAGCAGTATATTTCACACCGTCGTTGTATCCCGGGAGCCAGCTGCCGATCGCAATGCCGAGAACGTCGGCGGCACCAAGTTCGCCGATGATTCCGAGATCCATTTCGCCAAGTTCCGACAGGGCCGCATCAATGATGGAATCCGCCGAAGCCAGCGAGTAGGCGTAGGAATACTGGTACAGACCGGTCGGCTCGAACGCTTCAAAACCGAGCATCGATGCATAGCGGCCCGCCGTCACGGCCCCGCCGTTTTCCATGGCGTACGTGGCGAAAGCCTGTTCAAGCTCGATGTCATCGTCGTTACCAATGTACTGGATATCAACCTGCGCGGTGACAGGGCTGAAATCGAACAGGAAGTCGATCTCGGCCTGGTCGAGGGTGAAGCTGTTGTCCGACTCCTTGTCGCCTTCAACATCACCATCCCAGTGCAGATA
>JBNGDP010000046.1:0-24735 GCA_049975345.1 Oceanipulchritudo sp.
TGCAACACCGCCCGGGGGAGCTTGCCTCCCCCGGAGGAAGAGGTTGCAACGCAGCTCCGGCCCATGGCGCCAGCCGGGACACCCCCCGATAAAGGAATGCCATCTGTGGGAACGGGAAGGACAGAAGGTGAGGACGGATGGTCGCGTATCCGGGCAATCAAGTCGCGGTTCAATCGTGCCCTTTTTTTGTCCGGGTCCGGTACCGAGGGCATCTGTTCCAGGCCCCGGATATATTCCCCTGGGAACCCGTGAAAGCGGGCGCCCTCGATGACAAGCGCCTTGTACCAGTCCATGGGGTGCAGCAAGGAATCGATGTGACTGGGATTGGCGCGATAAACAAACACCTTGTGCGTTTGCCCGTTGACCTGCACATCCAGGAAATCCTGCCGATACCCGAGGCCCAGCCCCTCGCAACGGTCCAGGTTCCCCTTGTGACCGGGATCCAGGGAAAAAACCGCCGCATGGGCAATCTCCCCATTGCCACAGGCAACCAGGTCCGCCCGGGCAGGGCGACCGTTCCAACCAGCCGCGCCGGGGGCACCCGCTGCCTGAGGCGGAGCGGGTGGAGATTGGATCCATAGGCAAGGTATTGCAACATCCCTTCAAGGAGTGGCGGTTTGCAACGGCCGGCACAACTTGTTTAATCAATCAAACATCCCCGCGGGCACCGGTCCCGGTTCAACCTCAAGCTTTTCCACCCGCGCAAGGGCCGCATCGACCTGAAGCGCATTCTCCATCAGCTCGAACTCCAGCCGGACCTTCCGGCTTTCCCCCGGCTGCAGCACGGGCACCCTTCCCTTAGCACGCTCGTAGGGCTTCGGGTTCGGATACCCGATGGAAGGCTCCAGACCGGTTACGTAGCCCTCCTCGAGGCTGGCCTCGTATTTCCAAAGGGTGAAACACGGAAGTTCATGCACATTCAACCCGACCCGGCACCCGAGGTTGGCCCCGGCATTGTGCAGCACCACATCGGTGGAGCCGTCTTCACGCGAATTCAGGGCTGCGAAAAAGGCCTGCTCGCACGCGCCCGCCACGGGTGGGCCATAGGCGGTCACGACGTCCATTCCTTTGGCGGCCACCTCATCGCGCGGATGGACCCACTGGAACGGGGCCCGCAACCGCGCGCCTGCCTCGAGAACGGGCGGACCGAAATTCAAATGATAGAGCAGCTCGAATTCCGTCGGCCGCCCGCCCAGGTTCGTCACTTCGTCCTCGATCTCGAAGCGGCGCGAGTTCCTCTTGAGGAACAGCGACGAACGGAGGAGTAGCCGCTCGCCGAAGACGACCCCCTCATGGACCTCCGCGGACACTTCCAGACGGCCGTCGTCGGTCTCCGCAAACTGCAGCTCCTGGGCGGGGGTGTTGGCGATCCGGCCGTGCAGCGGCAGGAGGAGCTGGCGCCTGCCCCCCAGCGGGGTTTCCACCTCGTCCATGGCGGGAGCACCGTGGGAAAAGAGTCCGCAGCGCACCAGCCACTCGTCAAAGCCGCGCAGCCAGCCGGTGCCCCCCTCCTCCTCAAGGCGGATAAAGGCCGGATTCACCGGGCCCTCGACGGGCGAGTCCCAGCCAAGGCTCACCTTTTCCCCGACGACCTTGTGGATCCCCATCCCCCTGCCCGGCAACAAGTTGTAGAGAAAAGAACCGGTATCGAGAAAAACCATCTCCAGCCCCTCGGAGAGACCGCCCGATCCCGCCATGTGGCTGATTTTTATGTCGGCAATTGTGTTTTCCATGCTTCAAAAACACAGAATCTAGACCCTCAAATGGCAATCCTGCAATCACAGGACAGAAGCGGCTTGATTATTCGGGGAATGCCTTTTGGACTGCTGCGCATGATCCAGCCGAAGGTGAGCGGAAAAAATGTGCAGCTGATGATCACCTGCCTGTGCGACGCGTTCTACGCGGACGTGGCCAAGGCGGTCTACCGGGTTCTGGAGCACGCGGGCTGTACTATCGACATTCCGGAGGCGCAGACCTGTTGCGGCCAGCCGGCCTTTAACGCCGGCGACTGGGATTCCGCCCGGCGGGTCCTGCGGCATACCGAAAAGGTCTTTGCCGGAGACGGTCCGGTCGTCCTCGGCTCCGGATCCTGCGCCTCCATGCTGCGCCACGGCACCGAGCTGGCCTTTGAAAAGGAGACCGACCGGGAGGCCTTTATCCAATTGGCCGAGCGTACCTGGGAATTGACGGAATTCCTTGTCCACGGGCTGGAAATCCGGGAATGGGGCGGCAAATTCAAGGGGCGCGTCGCCCTGCACCGGAGCTGCCACACCCGGGGAACGCGGGTTTACGAAAGCGCGGTCCAGTTGCTCTCCACCATCGAGGGCCTCGAGCTGGTCGAGGTGGGCGAACTGGAGCAATGCTGCGGGTTCGGGGGGACCTTCTGCGTGAGTTTTCCCAACATTTCGCGCGAAATGGGCAAGCTGAAGGTCGAACACCTGATGGCCCCGGAGCCGGATGTGGTGGCCTCCCTCGACATGGCCTGCATGATGCACTTCGGCGGCATGATGGACCGGCAGGGCATCACCGTCCGCCGCATGCATGTCGCCCAGATTCTGGCCGAAGCCCTCAACCTGCAGTCCACATGAAACAGACGATCGATTCTTTTGCCAGGGACCTGCCCGGCTCGGTGCGCGAGTCGGTCTACCACGCCTCGAAGCTCAAAACCGAGAAGCGCGTCGACGCGCTCTGGAAGGATTTTGAGGATCCGAACGAATTGCGCCGGACCGCCGGGCGGCTGAAGCAGCACACCCTCGAGCACCTGGCCCAGTACCTGGAGCAGGCTGAACGGAACCTGCAAAGGAACGGCGCGGTGGTCCACTGGGCCGTTGACGGTGACGAGGCCAACCGGCTCGTCCTGGAGATCATGCAACGCCACGAGGCGAAGAAAATGGTCAAGAGCAAGAGCATGGTCAGCGAGGAAACCCATCTCGTCCCCTTTCTCGAGAAAAACGGCATCGAGGCGGTGGAAACCGACCTCGGGGAATACATCGTCCAGATCGACGGCGATCATCCCAGCCACATCGTCACCCCGATCATCCACAAGAACCGGAAGGACGTGGCCCGCAGCTTCGAGCGCGAGGGACTCGGCAGCTACACCGAGGATCCTCAGCAGCTGACCGGCATGGCCCGGAATTTCCTCCGGAAGAAGTACCTCGAGGCGGATGTCGGCCTCACCGGCGCGAATTTCGTCATCGCCGACACCGGGCAGATCGTCCTGGTCACCAATGAGGGCAATGCCCGCTTCTCAATGGCCGCGACCAGGGTGCATATCGTCATGGTCGGTATCGAAAAACTGATACCGTCCAAAGCCGACCTGCCCCTGTACCTCTCTCTTCTGGCGCGTTCCGCCACGGCCCAGCCGCTGACCGTCTACACCCAGCTGATCGGAGGCCCCCGGGCCGCGGAGCAACCGGACGGGCCGGAGGCCATGCACGTCATTTTTCTGGACAACGGGCGCAGCGAAATCCTCGAGGGCGACTGCCGCGAAATCCTGCGCTGCATCCGCTGCGGGGCCTGCCTCAACGTCTGTCCCGTCTACCGGCAGGGCAGCGGACACGCCTACCGGAGCGTCTATCCGGGCCCGGTCGGGGCGGTCCTCAGCCCGCTCCTGAAGGGGAAGGACTTTCCCGAGCTCGCCGACCTGCCCAAGGCCAGCAGCCTGTGCGGAGCCTGCAACGAGGTCTGCCCGGTGGACATCCCGATCCCGGACCTGCTTCTGCGCCTGCGCAACCGGGGGAAGAAGGAAAAGGCCCCCCGGGCTAAAATCGCCACCCCGGACCTGCGCCTGTGGTCCTACGCGGCCAGCAGCCCGGGCGCATGGAAGACCGGCCTGGCCCTCGGGCACGGGATGAACGTCGTCCCCCACGCGCTCATGAACGTCGCTCCCCCCGGACGGGCCTGGCTCAGCTCGCGGGACCTCCCCAAATTCCAGGGCGGCGCATTCCGCAAATGGGCAAGGCAGCAACAGGAAAGGAGCCCGCGGTCATGAACGATTCACGCGGAAAAATCCTCGGCCGCATCCGGGCCGCCACTTCCTCCCTGCCGAATCCGGCGCAGCGTCCGCAATATGATCCATCCCTTCCCACCTCACGGGCTGGTGCCAAGGCCCTCCAGGCCGCGGACCGCATAGCCGTCTTCCGCGCACAATGGGAGGCCGTCAGCGGACGCTGGGCGGCGGACTGGAAGGACCTGCAATCCCTTTGGAATGGGCAGACAGGTGGTCCCCTTGATGTTGCGGGCGCCGACCATCCCGGCTACTGCGCCCCGGAGTTCGAGGAAGCCTTGAAGGCCGCCTGCCCGGAGGCCCCCATTGTCACCGCCTTCGACCGCTCCAGGGTCGACGACTACCCCTTTGCCATCACCCCGGCATGGGGGGCGATCGCCGAAACCGGAACCGTGATCCTCACCGACCAGTTGACCCCCGCCCGGCTCGCCGCCCTCGCCCCGTGGGCGCATGTCGCGGTGATCCCGCCGGACCGCATTTTCGCGACCGTCGCAGCCGCCATGGCGGAATTGCCCGACGACCCGTCCATCGTTCTCGTCACCGGCCCCAGCAAGACCGCCGACATCGAGGGCATCCTCATCGAGGGAGTCCACGGACCGGGAATTCAGGTTGCCCTGGTCCATCCGGCATGATACCGTCCGCACCATGTCCTTGAAAGACAAGGTCGCCGTCGTCACCGGGGGAGAGCGCGGCGTCGGGCGCGGCATCGTCGAGGCCTTCCTCGAACGGGGAATGAAGGTCTGTATCGGAGGAATCGATACCAAATCCGCCGAAAGCACGCTTTCCGGGTTGAACGCCGGCGACAACCTCCTCTTCACCGAATGCGACGTCCGCAACGAGGAGGCCGTGCAGGAAATGATCCGGTTCACCGTCGACAGGTTCGGACGGATCGACGCCCTCGTGGCCAACGCGGGCTTGGCCCATTCCGGCCACAAGCCGATCGCCGAGGTGACGCTTGAGGAGTGGGACAACGTCCTTCGCACCAACCTGACCGGCCCTTTCCTCTGCGCCAAGCACGCCTTCCCGGAATTGAAGAAGACGCGCGGCTCGGTCGTCCTCATCGCCTCCACCCGCGCCCTGCAGTCCATGCCCAACGGTTTCGCCTACTCCGCCTCCAAGGGGGGCGTCCTCGCCCTCACCCATGCCCTCGCCAACAGCGGCGGACCCGAAATTCGCGTCAACTGCATCTCGCCGGGCTGGATCCACCTGGACCGGCACCGCCCCCTCCAGGAAGAAGACCACGCCCAGCATCCCGTCGGTCGCGTCGGCAAGCCCTCCGATATCGGCAACCTCGCCGCCTTCCTCATCTCCGACGAGGCCGGCTTCATCACCGCCCAGAATTTCGTCGCCGACGGGGGCATGGTGAAGAAGATGATTTATTTGTAGCTCACCATTCCGCGGTGATCCGGGCGTACCAGGTGCGTCCGGGTTCCGTGACAAGGACGCCGCTGCGGAAGGGATCGCGCACGTAGGAATTGGAGGCGGCATAAGCCTTGTCAAAGAGGTTGTCGATCCCGGCGGTCAGGGACAGCCAATCGGTCGCGGTCCAGGAGGCGTTGCAATTCCAGACCATCCAGCCGGCCAACTCCTGTTCCTGCAAATCCGGATCCACCCGGTCATGGCGCGCCTGGAAAAGACCGTCCAACCGGATGGCCCAATCCCCCTGCTGCCAGACGGCGGCCACCCGGCCCCGCAAGGGTGGAATCTCCGCCAACCGGTCGTTGGTGGCGCCGGCTGTCCGGGTCTCCTTTACCCCCTCCTGCCAGGCGGCACCGGCTTCCAACGTCCACGCGTCGGATCCCCGCCAGCGCAGATCAAGGGTGGCCCCGTAGAGGCGCGCGTCCAGGGCGGTGTAGGTCGTCGCCATTCCGTCATCGGTTTCCAGACTGTCCAGATAAATGAAGTCCCCGAGCCAGGCGTGGAAGAGGGAGAGCTCGGATTGCCAGTTTCCATCCTGCCAGTTAGCCCCCGCCTGGCACTCGGTGGTCCGCACCGGCTCCAGCTCCGGATTGCCGATCCAGTCCGGCTTGGTCACGGGCCGGTCCAGATTGATATAGCGCTCCTGCGGGTCGGGCAGGCGCCGGGCATGCCCGACTCCACCGTACAGGCGCCAGTGCCTCCCCAGTTTCCGCTCCGCAAGGAAATAGGCTGCCGGGAGGGTGTCCTCCGCCCGGTTGGCGGTCGTTCCCCGGAGTTCCTGGACAAAGGAAATATCGTCGCGGGCCTTGCCGCGTGCCCGGTCCAGGCGCGCCCCGATTTCAATCGCCGTTGGTCCCTCCCGGTGTTCATACACGGCCCAGGCCCCCGCCTGGTTGACCAGGACGTCCGGCAACATGTCGTTGGTCAGCATCATGATCACGTTGCCGGCGTCCCACTTGCGCTCCGTCGCGTCGATTCCGTAGCGGAATTTCCACTTCATCCCGGCGACGGCCGCCGAGGCGGAAAACCCGGTGTAGGCGGTTTCACTGGTCGTGCGCATCATGTAGCCCCGTTCCGCCGTCGCACTCGTCACTCGCGCGCTTTCCCGGAAGGAATCCAGCATGTCGTGGTCGACCGTGCTGAAGGCGAGGGAAATCCGGACCTCGTCCGCCCAGTTGACAAACCCCGGAACCTCCAGCGAAAGGGAGCCGCGGTGCATGGTGTCCTCCATCGCGTCCATTTTCAGGCCGGGATACAGGACGTCCACCGCATCCTGATATCCGTAGTTGAATGTCATGACAACGTCCCCCGGAAGCCGCCAGTCCGCCTTCAGGTCGGCGGTGGAGATCTCGAAGGCCCGGCGGTCGATGTTCTCCGGAAGGTAGTTGGTCCCCGGGAGGAGCGTGAAACGCCTCCCCGCGCCGTCCTTGTGGACGTCCCCCCGCTGGTGGTACAACCCGCCGGTCGCCGAGGCGGCCTCCCGGTGCAGCTGCGTCCGGCCGGTCACCCCGACAGCGAGGTATCCGTGGCTCCCCCCGAAGGCGTGCAGGCGCATAAACTCCGGCCCGCCGGACGGGGTCGTCTCGACGAGGACGGCCCCGCCGATCGTGCTCCCCTGCTCCACCGAGAAGGGGCCGGCCCGGACCGAGACCGTCTCGATCTGCTGGGAGCTGACGTGAAAGGCCGGCGGGTCCATCCGGTTGGGACAGGCACCGAAGGTCTTCATCTCATCCACGGAGACCACGATGTTGTCCCTCGAAAGACCCCGCAGGAGAATGTCACCGGCCACCGGACCTTTCCGGGCCATCGCGATTTCCGGGATCCGTGCGGAAAGCACCTCCGCCAGGTCGATCGGCCGGGCCTGACGGACGCTCTGTGCGTCCATGACCTCCTCCACCGGGACGAGACTCGGGGCCACCACCACGTACGGGGCAAGGTCGATCACCGTCTCACCGGTCAGGCTTCCGCAGGCAAGGAGCAATACAACGGTTCTGAAGAGAGAGCGCATCCCCCTGATTGGCGGGAATCGGTTACGGAATTGTCAACTCGGGAGCCCCAGTCGGGAATTTCCAGTAATCCGGATTATACCGATTATTAATGGTTCTTGAATACATCGGGTCGCTGCACGGCGGCAAACGCCGTAGACAGGCGGCTGGGGGCGGTTGTAGTAGGAAATTCATGAATAAGGCAGGCTTGGTTATCCGAAAAGGTTCTTCGCAAAAAACGGCGGCATTTGCATGCGTGTGGAAGAGGCGGAGGCCATTGCCAACGAGGACGCGGATGGTATCCGGGCGTTATTCGGGGATGCTTAGCGCTGCCCGAGGCCAAACCCGGACCCCTTGCACCTGATCAGGCTGCACATGGCAAACAGCTCCCAGCCGAAGGGAATGTAGCCCCCGTATCCGGCAAGGGGCATTTCAAACACATGCAACCCGTCCAGGTAGGGAATGTCATACACCCACTTCGGGTAGGCGAAGATATTCCACATTTCCCAGAAAAACCCGCAAACAAGCGCACCGAGGCCATACAGCACAAGGGGCCGGACGTTCCCGCCCGACAGCTCAAGGATCAGGGAGCGGTTCCCCATCCGTGCGTTCAGGGTGTCCAGGATGAGGAAAATCGATATCCACATGAACGGGAAGAACACGCGGGGAAAGATGATCATGAGCAGCAGCATCACCCATCCGGACCAGTGCAGCCACCAGAGCGTCCTACTGCGAAGGGGGAAAGAGCCCAGCCCGCGCAGGCGATCGGTCCAGGAAAAGGTCCCCAGCAGTTCGGCCGTTCCGAATACCGCGGGAATGACCGTGGAGAAGGAAACAGAGGAGAAAAGAAAAAACTCAAGATCGGTGAAGGCCGCCCGCCCGACATAATACCAGTTCCCGGTGAACAGGTTCAACCCCTCGAAAATCCACCACACCGGGATCGAAACCAGGAAAAGCAGCCCATAGCCCAATGGTTTGCGCTTGAGGAAGCAACTCCCCGTCCGCCGTTCCACCAGCGCCTGCACAACAAAACCATATCCCATCCATTGGGGGAAGAACAGCAGATGGGTCCGGACCCCTGTAAGGTTCCAGCTCAGGCACACGGAAATCAGCGTCATCGCCAGGCCGACCCACCCGTACCAGGGCATCATCCACTTTGTCCTTGCCCCCTTCATGGTTCATCCACCCGCCTGAGAAGACGGAAATAAAGCGGCCGCAAGTCCCCGTCCACGTACGTCAGGGTGACATCCCCCGGCGACGGAAGCGCCTCGCCGAAGCCCTTTCTGCGCTCTTCCGGGAGCGATGCGGCATCAAACTCCCGGGTGTAAAAGGCGATCACCAGATAATACTGCTTCCTTTCCGCGGGAAACGTCAACAGGGCCCGGCCGCCCGGACGCCAGCGCAGCACAGCGTTCCAAGGCATTTGTTCCCACTCCTCCCGGATTTCAGGGAAGGCCCGATCGCCGTCATCGGGAAGGTGGAGAACCTTGAGCAACTGCTTGCCCTCCTCGAGCTGCCTGAACCGGAAATAACGCAAGCCGCCGTACCCGGGGTCGGAGAGGTCCAGTTGCGGATCGTAGGCATGGATCGCCACCTGCTTCCAGATGCCGGGCAGGTCGGTAGCCGTTGCCGCCCGGAAGCCGGCCTGCGGCGCAACCGCCATGGCCGCCGAGCCTGAAATCGCGGAAGCCAACACCAGCAACAGCCATTTTCTGGAATGCGTCATCGTCCGAATACCGGCGTAGATTGGAGAAAGCTCCGCGTCTTGTCGAGGCTTCCGCAAAAAAGGCGTGCATTTGAAACGGGTTTCGCTTGTCATTCCTGACGGAATGGCGATTTCCCGGGCAGAAAACACAGGCGATCCGTCCATGCCAGGCATCCGGACCCGGGTGCGTCCGGACGGGAATATCGTCATCGAGCTCAAGGAAGCGGCAAGCCGGATCCACCCCGCCGCGTGCCAGGCCGAAATGGAAGAGGCCCTGGCGAAGGTGGCGGCGGATGCGAGGGTGCTTTTCGTGGGGAATGGCAGCGCGGAGGCCGGATCGCTTTTCGTCGGAACCCTCCTCCAATGCATTCGACTGGCGAAAGGCCGCGGCCTGCCCGTCGAGACCGCCACCCTGCCCCCGGCCGTGCGCAAACTGGTGGAGCTCTCCCTCGCTGTTTCGCCGGAAGAGGCAGGCAAACCGGAACAGGCTTATTTCATCGGTGAAATCGGGCGCCGGACGGTCGCCGTCCTCAAGGATGTGATCCGGTTTGTGGGATTTCTCGGCGAACTGATCCACAGCTTCGGACGGTTCCTGCGGGGCCGGGCCCGCTTCCGGCAACGCGATTTCTGGGTAACCCTCCAGGAATGCGGGGTCAATGCCCTCGGAATCGTGGGGCTACTGGCCTTGTTGACGGGGATCATCCTCGCCTTCATCGGGGCCGTGCAACTCAAGAAATTCGGGGCCACCATCTATGTGACCGACCTGGTCGGCCTCGCCATGGCCCGCGAGATGGGATGCATCATGACCGGGGTCATCATGAGCGGGCGCACCGGGGCCGCCTTCGCCGCCCAGATCGGCAGCATGAACGTCAACCAGGAGGTGGACGCCCTGAAGACCCTCGGCCTCTCCCCGGTCGAGTTTCTTGTCCTCCCCCGAAGCCTTGCCATGATCCTCATGATGCCCCTGCTGACCATCTACGCCATCGTCATCGGCTGGATCGGCGGTTTCCTCGTCGCGGTTCCCATGGACATCAATCCCTCCGAGTTCTGGAACCAGCTGACCGAGACCCTTACCCTCGAGCACATTGCCTTCGGTGTCGGTAAGTCCTTCTTCTTCGGGATCATTGTCGCGGGGACCGGATGCTACCACGGCCTGTTGAGCGGGCGCAATTCCGCCGCCGTCGGGCAGGCCGCCACGAGGGCCGTGGTCGCCGGAATCACCTGGATCGTGGTCCTGGACGCCCTCTTCGCCTTCATCGATGAAGTCATCAATTGAATGAACAGAACGCCACAACCGGAAACCGGGCCGCACATCGAGGTCAGGAACCTGACCATGGCCTTCGGTGATTCCGTTGTCATGCGGGACCTCGACTTCACGATCAACCGCGGGGACATCTTCATCATCATGGGCGCCAGCGGCAGCGGGAAATCCACGCTGATGCGCCATTTGATCGGGCTGGAGGAACCCTTTTCCGGCGACATCCTCTTCGCGGGCCGGTCCTTTGTGCGCGCCGAAGCCCGGGCCCGCGAGGAAATGATGCGACGCCTCGGGGTCATGTACCAGAGCGGGGCCCTCTGGTCCTCAATGACCCTCGCCGAGAATGTGGCCCTTCCCCTCGAGCAATTCACCAGGCTGGACCGCGGGCAGATCCGCAGCATCGTCTCCTACAAGCTCGCCCTCGTGGGGCTGTCCGGGTACGAGGAGTTCTACCCCGCCGCCATCAGCGGTGGCATGGCCAAGCGGGCCGGGGTCGCCCGCGCCCTCGCCCTCGATCCCCAGGTCCTGTTTCTCGACGAGCCCTCCGCCGGGCTTGATCCCATGAGCGCCCTGCGTATGGATCAACTGATCCTGGAGCTGCGCGACACCCTGGGAATGACCATTGTTGTCGTTTCCCATGAGCTCGACAGCCTCCTCATGATCGGCACCAACGGCATCTTCCTCGACAAGGAAACCCGCACCCAGGGCGCTGTCGGCGACCCCCGGCTGCTTCGGGAAACCTGCGACAATCCAACCATCCGTGATTTTCTAACACGGGGAGGACACCTCACCCGGACCACCTGGAACGCTTCCCCCACCCCATGACCGTGCACAACCCAATCCCATGAGCAAGAAAGCCAACTTTTTCGCAATCGGACTCTTCGTCATCATCGGTTTCGTCATCACCGTTTCCGGAATCATTGTTTTCGGGTCGGGAACGCTGCACAAGCGGACCGCCGTCCTGCTGGCCACGTTCAAGGACTCCACCAACGGCCTGCGGGAAGGGGCCAAGGTCAAGGCCTTCGGGGTCGAGGTCGGCCAGGTGAAGAAGATCATGCTGCATCGCATCAAGGGAACCAGTGAAGTGGTCATCCCCGTCCTTTTGCAGATCGACCTGAACCATGTCGGCAATCTCCTCGGCTTCCGCTCCCTCACGGACTCCGATATTGATTTCTGCATGCAGGTCCTGGAGAAGGATTCCCACGCCACCCTGCAGCTGGAAAGCTTCGTCACCGGCCTGCTCTATGTGGAAATGGTCTTCGGGCTCGACCAGGAGGGCTACATCCTCGATTCGCCCAGGTTCTCCGGGTACCGGGCCATCCCCACCGCCCCGACCGAATTTCAGGTAATGAAGGAGTCGCTACAAACCCTTGCCCTGAACATCGGCACGGCCGACATCAACGGTCTGGTCGAAGAGACGAAGGGGGTCATGGCGGACCTGCGGGCCCAACTCAACGCGATCGACCTCCCCGGCCTCGGGAACAACCTCAACGCTCTGGTGGAGGAGGTCCGGGTAAAGGTGAACAGCCGGGAACTGGAAAGCGCCCTTGCCGATTTCTCGGAGGGCATGCACTCCTTTAATTCCATCCTCGGCAACCGGGCCGGGGGCACCCTCGACCGGCTCGACGCCACGCTGGACCAGTTGACCGCCGCCCTCCAGCGATTCAGCCTTGCCACCGAGAGCGCCATGATGTGGATGGACCCGGCCAGCCCCGTCTACCAGGAAGTCGTGCAGACCCTCGACATGGTCGGTGATGCTTCCCGCGCCCTTCGTATCCTCGCCGAATTTATCGAACGCAATCCCAACGCCCTGATCACCGGCAAAACCACGCGACAGGAAAATCCATGAAACACAGGACCCCCCTCCTCCTCCTCTCCGGCATCCTTCTTCTGGCCGGTTGTGCCGACCTCGACGTCTTCACCCCGATGCCGGATGCCTCCACCTTCTACATTCTCGGCCGACAGGGGTTTGAAAACAACCCTCCGGCCAGACTGGAGGACGGCACCGCCATCCTCGTCGGCCCCGTCCGTATCGCCCAGCACCTCGAACAGCCCCGTATTGTCAGCTACGGAGGCGCCAACCAGCTCCATTACTCGGATTTGCACCGCTGGGGCGAACCGCTCGAGGAAGGCGTCAACCGGATCCTGCTCCGGCGCCTTTCCGGCGAGCTGATGACCTCCCGCGTGACCTTGTCCTCCGTCGCTCCCGACCTCGACTGGGACTACCGGATCGGTTATGAAGTCCGGGAACTGGGTGGCGCCCCGGCGGAACCGGTCCATTTGCAGGTCGCCTGGTGGGTCCGTACGAAAAACGGGGGCATCGCCAGCTACCAGACCACGCTGCAAAGTGATCCCCTTGCGAAGGGATCGTTGGATTATGCCGCCTACGTGTGGACCATCGAGAGCCTCCTGTCGCAATGGGCCGATGAAGTGGCCGCCGCCGTGCGGGAGCTTCCGTCAGGGGACTGAGTCCTTGCGCGAACCGGCTCCGGGAAGGGCTTCCAGCTTGAAGGAGCTGGGCGGCTTGCCAGTGTGGCGCCGGAATGCCGCCGAAAAATGATAGAGGTTACCGAATCCGAGCATCTCCGCGACCTCGCTTACCTTGTATCCCTGCCGTAGAAGCGCTCGCGCATGCCCCATTTTATGGGCGGTGATGAAGCGGATCGGGGAGTGGCCAAACTCGCGCTTGAAGCGGTGCGCCAATGTGCTCTCCCCCAGCCCAAGGCGCCGGGCGAGCCGTCCAAGGGTCCAGTTCTTCCCGGGATTCCGGTCCACGAGGCGCTCCACCCGCTGCTGCAGGCTCAGGGAGGCATCCGTTTCGTCGACCGCGGCCTCCAGCTCGCCCAGGAAGGCGAACAGATCGCGGGCGAAACAGAGACTCCAGCCGTGGGGTTGCTCCAGCGCCGTGTCCACCAGCCCGCGGACAAGGTCGACCATCCCCGCCGGAGCCTCCTCAAAAAACCGGAAGGCACAGGCCGAGGGAAAGCGGACCGGCCAGTTTGCGGCAAGGGGACCAGACAATATCAGGTAAGTATAATGACAATTTACATCAAATTCCATCCACTGGTCGTAAGGGATCCCCGAAGCCACAACGAGGAGGCTGCCCGCCGACATCGGACAAAGCTGTTCTCCGATCCTGTAGGTTGTGCGGCCCGCGTCCACGAGGATCAGGTTGATCCCTTGAAATTTGAAGTCTTCGAAGCGGGTGCCCCCGGCAACCTCTTCCCGCACGGCGATGCAGGAGTTCCCGAGAAGGAGCTCCAGGCAGGTGCCCCCGGGTTCAATAAAGCGGGCTGACCGTTCAATGCGCATGGCAATTTTATGGAAACAATATTACAATTCCACACATCGTCAAGCTCTTCGGCATACGGTACAATTCCTGGCATGAAGTATGTTGCCATTTTCCATGCGAACCTGAACTACGCCTACCTGACGGAGGACCAGTACGCCTTTGTGATCCGGGAGGCCTATGAGATGACCTTCGACACGATGCGGGAGCGTTTACCGGGAACGAAATATGTCTTCGAGGCCTCGGGATACACGATCGAGATGATGGCGAAGCACCGGCCGGAATCCATTGAAAAGCTCAAGCAGGCGATCGGGCGCGGGGAATGTGAATTCATGGGATCGCCCTACGCGCACCCGATGCTTCCGAATTTCCCGAGGAAGGACATGGCCTGGAGCCTGGAATTCTCGCACCGCGCCTATGAGAAGCACCTTGGGCTGCGCCCGGTCAGCTTCTGGAATCCGGAATGCGGCTGGCGCAGCCATGTTCCGGAGCTTGTGCGGGAGGCCGGCTACCGGTACCTGACCGGGGATTTTGAATCCTACAGCCGGGCCATGGGGGTCGACGGCACGCCGCAGCGGCCGGAGATCCACGAGAAGGAAGCGACGAAGGAAAAGAACTTCTACAGCTTCGGATTCAAGTACGACCTACCCGGCGACGACCACGCCCTACACTATCCGTTCAACCGGATCCATGGACTGGAAGAGGACCAGTTGCGTGTCTTCCTTCGATCCGACCGGATCTGCCAGTACGCGGTACGGTACTTCATGGGCATGGAAGGGTATTCGCATGATGAATACATGGAAACCATCCGCCGGTACTCGGGGCGGACGGAAGGCCGGTCCGAGGGGGCGGTGGTGATCTTCGCCGATGATGCCGAATACATCGGAACCAACGGCTGGTTCCGGCTCAAGTACCAGAACGAGCCGGATGCCGTCTTCGAAAAGGTCCCCGACGCGCAGGAGAAGCTGATCCGGCTGGTTGAAGGGGTGAAGGAACTCGGTGAATTCATCACCTTTGCCGAGGCCTGCGAACTGGAGCCGAACAGGGAGGTGGTCACCTGGGATGACGATGCGGCATGGCACGGGGCAAAGGCCTCCATCTGGGCGGAAACCCCGATGGCCAGGCTGCTGCGTCCGTGGCAGGACCTGGTCCGCGAAAAGCTGAATTCGATCGAGGCCAGCCTCGGAACCGAGCATCGCGAACAGGCCTGGTACCACCTGACCAACAGCTACAACAGCGACGGGCAGTGGCCCCCCACGCTACCCCAGGCCCCCCATATCATTCATCCCTTCAACTACCAGTACTGCTTCGAGAATCTCCTGAAGGCCGACCTGCTGGTGGGCGGGGTCGACATGGAGAAACTCGAGCCGAAGGCGGTCGAGACCCTTCAGCGCATCCTTTCCATGCAGCAGGATCTCATCCTGAACAAGGCGGAGCAACTGCAGGAGAACGGAAGCGCGGAGGAGAAGCGCAAGGCCGGCCTGGCCAAGGCTCTCATTGAGACCAGCCGCGATCTGGAATCGGTTGAACGGACCGGGGGCAGAATCCTCTACGCCAGCGACTACACGGTGCGCGCAGAGGCCATGGTCGAGGCGCGCCGGCTGGTGGGCGGAGTGGTGATCGAGCAGGCCTCCCTCAAGCACGGGGAATGAACACGGGGTTGCCCAGGAGACCGGTGCGCCGGGTCATCCGCATGCGCCTGAAAGCGGATTCCCTGGACAGGTATCGGGAAGTTCATGACAAAATTAATCCCGCCCTGGAAGCCCTGTACCGCGGACACGGCATCCTGCAGATGAGCAGTTTCCTGCTCGGGCGGGACCTGCTGGTCTATCAGGAGCTGGACCCTCGGGTGTTTCCGGAAAGGGAGGCAACCCTTGCGGCTGACCCGCTGGAAGCGGCCTGGCAGGAGGAGATGGCGGCACTGCGCGACCCTTCGGTCGAACCGGAGATCTTCACCGAGGTCTACCGGATGGGTTAGCTCCGGAGCTCCAGCCCGACCGGGCAGTGGTCCGAACCCATCACCTCCCGGCGGATGAAGGCGTCCCGCAGTCGGTCCCGGAGCGCCTCGGAGGCGCAGAAATAGTCGATCCTCCAGCCGACGTTGCGCTTGCGGGCGCCGGCCCGGTAACTCCACCAGGAATACTGGTGCGGCTCCTGGTTGAAGACGCGAAAGGTGTCCAGGAAACCGGCCTTGAGGTGACGGGAGAACGACTCCCGCTCCTCATCCGTGAAGCCCGCGCTGTTGCGGTTGCTTTTCGGATTGGCAAGGTCGATCTCCTTGTGGGCCACGTTCAGGTCCCCGCAGAAGACCACCGGCTTGGACCGGGCCAGCCTGCGGACATGGGCGCGGAATTTCGAATCCCAGACGCGCGTCCGGAATTCAAGGCGGGAAAGGTCCCCCTTCGCGTTGGGGGTGTAGACGTTGACAAGAAAGAAATCCTTGAACTCCAGGGTTTGCGCGCGTCCCTCGCAGTCCCCCCCGGCACAACCGATGCCCGGCACGTAGGAGACCGGTTCAAGGCGGGTCAAGACCATCGTGCCGGCGTAGCCCTTGCGTTCCGCGGGATTCCAAAGGGCCTCATAGCCTTTCGGGACCTTCCAGTCGGGCACCTGGCCGGGCTCGGCCTTCACTTCCTGAAAGCAGTAGACATCCGCCCCTTCGTCGGCCAGGTAGCGGTCCAGCCCCTTGGTCAGGACGGCCCGCAGCCCGTTCACGTTCCAGGAAACCAGCTTCATGCCTTTTCACCGGAAGTGGCCTTCTTCATCTTCCGAAGGCGCCGCTTCAATTTTCCCCAGTCCGACCGCGCGACGATGTACCCGACGCAGGACTCGGTCCCGCAGCGGCAGGGATGCTCGAGAAAGTGCTCCAGATCATACCCGTAGTCGAAGGTGATCTCCTCCCCGGGAAGGATGTTACGCAGGGCGTAGAGCCATAGCTCGTCGTCCTCGTTGACCATTTCCGCGTTGGGTTCGCAGGAATGGTTGATGAGACGGGCATCGTTGTAGTCCTTGTTTCCGTCCAGGTCCCACTGGTCGTTCAGATCAAAGATGTAGACGGAGGCTCCGCCTGTCTTTTTGGACTCCTCCAGCAGGGCCAGCCCGCGGCGGTTGGACTCCTCCTTGTCGATCAACTCCCCGACATACTGGATGATCCGCGTTCCCTTGCGTATCTTGCGCGATGCGAAAACGCCCCGGCCATGGATCGGCGATTGCCGGACTTCACAAAAAGGGTTCACCTGTTTGACCGGCATGGGTCTCTTCGGGTATCGTACCATGCATCCATTTCAAAATGGGCCCTTCCCATCGTGCAATAATTTATTCCATTCAATCCCCTTTTGCATTGCGACCCACGACCTACAAGTTTTGACCTTCGACTTTTGACCATTGACCAAGATGACCCCCCAGCAACTCGTCGACGACGCGACCTTTGAATTCACCATGGGCAACCACGAGGGGGCCCTGGAAAAACTGGAGCAGGCGGTCCAGGCCGACCCGGCCTGCTTTGCGGCATGGCATGCCATGGCCGAAATCCACTTTGACCGGAGCGACTTTGAAAAGGCCCTCGAGGCCGGCCAGATCGCCGTGGGGCTGAAGGAGGAGGATGTCCACATCCACACCAGCCTCTCCCGCATCTGGATGGAATTGGGCAACAAGGAGGAAGCCGAAAGACACGGGGCCCGCGCCCGCGTCCTCGGCTGGAAGGAGCAATTGAAGGAGTCCTAAGATACGTTGAGGTCGCTGCACGGTGGCAAACGCTGTAGACAAACGGCTTGAGGCGGTTGCAGTAGGGATTTCATGAATAAGGCAGGCTAAGCTGAATGGCACCCGGTTAAGCGGGGCTGTCGAGGATTTCCCCCAGTGGCTTCCCCGGGGGAATGGGATGCTCGGAATAGCCAACGCGCCTTGAACAGGAGCGGAGATCCTCGCGGCCCTTCAGGCGGGACTGGAGGTTGGCCATTGTACCGGGCCGCAAGATGGCCTCGAAGAGGCCGCATATCCGAGCCCAGGGCAAGGATTCGTCCTAAGCTTGCTCTTGCTCCTGCTCTTGCTCTAACCTGTCCCCTTGATGGACAAACCGGAATTCACCCTTGAGTTCGAAAAGCCCCTGCGGGACCTGCAGCAGCGCCTGGAGGAACTGACCAGCGCCTCCAGGGAGCAGAATTTCGACGTCACCGCGGAAACGGACGCGATCCGCGAGCGCCTCGAACAAACGGAGCGGGACATCTACACGCACCTGACGCCCTGGCAGCGGGTCCAATTGGCGCGACATCCAAAACGCCCCTATTCCCTGGATTACATCAAGGCCATCTTCACGGGCTTCCAGGAACTGCACGGGGACCGGGCCTACGGGGACGACCAGGCCCTGATCGGGGGAACGGCCTTTTTCGAGGGCCAACCGGTCATGATCATTGCCCAGCAAAAGGGCCGGGACGTGAAGGACAACCTGCGCCGCAACTTTGGCATGCCGCACCCGGAGGGATACCGCAAGGCCCTGCGCCTCATGCAGTTGGCCGAACGTTTCGGCCTTCCGGTGATTGCCTTTATCGACACCAAGGCCGCCTATGCGGGGATCGGGTCCGAGGAGCGGCATGTTTCGGAGGCCATTGCCCGCAACCTGCGCGAGATGGCCGGTTTCAAGGTGCCCCTGATCGGGATCATCATCGGCGAAGGGGGCAGCGGCGGCGCCCTCGGCATCGCCGTGGTCGACAAGCTCCTTGTCCAGCAGCATGCCTATTACTCGGTCATTCCACCGGAAGGCTGCGCGGCCATCCTGTGGCGCGACCGCAAATACGCCGAAACGGCAGCCAACGCCCTCAAGCTGGGGGCCCGGGAGCTTCTTGAGCAGGGCATTGCCGACGAAGTCATCGAGGAACCCCTGGGGGGCGCCCACCGCGATCCGGAACACGCCGCCGAGGCCATCCGGGAGGCGGTCTCGCGGAATTTAAAAGAGCTCCAGAAGCTCGAGGCCGCCGACCTCCTTGAGCAGCGCTACCAGAAGTACCGCGCCATGGGGGACTTCCTTGAACCGGCCTGACGCACCGGCTCACTGGGCGTCACTGGCGCAACGGAAGCCGCAGTTACCGGTTGAGGAATCGGGGGTGTTGGCGGTGCGGGCACCGACACGATAGCGGTTGCAATAACTGTCGTGGCAGAGATAGGAACCGCCGCGCATGACCCTGCCGGGCCCGCCGCCCTTGCCGACCGCATGGCCCTCGCGAGGTCCCTGGGGATTGACCCGGGTTTCCGGACGGGCCTCGACGTGCCAGGTGGGACTGAACCAGTCGGCACACCATTCCCACACATTGCCAGCCATGTTGTAAAAACCCAAGCCGTTCCTCGGGAAACTCCTCGCCGGGGCGGTCCCGATGTATCCGTCCTCGGCGGTGTTCCGGTGGGGAAACTCCCCCTGCCAGATGTTGCACATGTGCTTGCCCCCCGGGGTGAGTTCATCGCCCCAGCAGTACCGTTTCCGCACGAGCCCCCCCCGGGCCGCGTATTCCCACTCCGCCTCCGTCGGGAGCCGCTTCCCCGCCCACCCGGCGTAGGCTGTCGCATCATTCCAGGAAACATGCACGACGGGATGCTCCATCCGCTTCTTGACGTTGCTGCCGGAACCCTCCGGCCTTCGCCAGCAGGCCCCCTCCACGGCAATCCACCACTGCAAGCCCTGCACTTTTTGCGCCCCCTTCTGCTTGCGCTTGATCTTGTCTGGAACCAGGAGGTGAAACACATAGCTCCAGCCAAAGCGCTCCGCCTCCGTCCGGTAGCCGGTCGTCTCGACAAATTCCTCAAAGGCGGCATTCGTCACGGCCGTGGCATCCAGGAAAAACGGGCTCAGCTCCACTTCCCGGACCGGGCCCTCCCCGTCCTCCGGCCAGCCGTCCGGATCGTCGCTGCCCATGAGAAAGGCCCCGCCCTCCAGCCGGATCATCCCGGACGTGTCGGTTGAAGGGGTCAGCCCTTGGATTTTGGCATGCAAATCAAAATCCAAGGGCTGACCCGTTCCCCTTCCGCTTTGCGGTGTACAACAATCCATTGGGCTAGATTCCCAGCGGGGGCACGGGACAGTCAAGGCTCAAGCTGAGCATGCGCAGGACCTCCGCCTCGGCGGGAGTGAGTTGCCCATCGGCCTTGATACAGTTCACGATGGCGCGCAAGACCTGGGCACGGATGGCAAAGGCGGAGGAACGAAGGATGTTCAGCGAATGATCCAGCCGACCCGTTGCGCCCTCGCCCGCCTCCTCGTAGGCGACCTTCTCATTGAGAAGATACAGGGGACGGATGGCGTTCCGGACCAGTTCCTCCGGCTTTCCGGTTCCGGCAACTTCGCGGGCCACCACGGAGAGGAGATTTCCGGCAGCCTTGGCCACCGGCGGCTTCAATTGCATGTACTGCACGGAGCCATCCCGGCTCCCGGTGCGGTCGGTGCGGGTGAGGCGCTCGCGGAGGATGCGGCGGGTGCACATTTCATAGAGACTGAGGCGCTCATCCACCTGGATCAGGTTGTTCAGCAGGGAAAGAAAATCCTCCCGCCCGGGAAGCGGTGATTGCACAAGGGTTGTGGAGGCGAGTTCCAGCACGGTAAGGCGTACTTCCCGCGGCAGGGCCTTGACCGCCTCGTAGGCTTCCCGGATGTCTTCCAGCTCATCGGGTGAAACCGCGGACTCAACCAGCTTGAACTGGGCGGCGTCATCCAGTTCGGTATCCGCCATTACCAAGGCGACAATGACCGCCCGGGCCCCCGTGGGCTCCCGCATCCGTTCATCGAGGGCTTCCGGAAGGGCTCCAGTCAATTTCCGTGCGGTGGCGATGTTTTCCTCACTCAGGGTGCCGATGGCCCCGAGAATCGCCATCCCCTCGATCATGCGTCCACCGGCCGGGCCGGCCTGCGGCCGGGCCGGCGCCTGCTCCGCAAAAGCCCGCCTTTTGGGAGGCGGAGAAACAAACTTCCCGTCCCAGTCCGGCTGGACTCCACGAATTCGTTCCTCCAGCGGGGGATGGGTGGCGAAGGCCGAAACGAAGGAATGCTTCATGCCATCGGCGAAAAACATGTGTGCGGCCTCCGCGGCATTGGGATGCTCGAGGACTCCTTGGTCCTGATGTCCCCCGATTTTCTTCAGGGCCCCGGCAATCCCGTCCGGATTTCGGGTGAACTGCACCGCCGCCGCGTCGGCAAGGAATTCCCGCTGACGGGATATGGCGGCCTGGATCAGGCGGGCGAAGAAGGATCCGATAAACCCGATGAGGGTGATCAGGACGATGACGACAATGACGGCAACAATCGCGGCTCCCCCGCCCTTTCCGCCCCCGCGGCGGCGCCCGCCACCGGCAATGACCACGCCGCGCGATCCGCCCCACATCATGTGACCGATCAGGCGGGCGAAAATCGTCAGCATCAGGATACCGAACAGCACCCCCATGAGGCGGATGTTCAGGCGGCAATCCCCGTACAGGATGTGGCTGTATTCGTGCGCCACGACCCCCTGCAACTCGTCCCGGCTGAGCTTCTCGAGGGCGCCCGCGGAAACGGCGACCACCGCGTCGTCCCGGCCCCAACCGGCGGCAAAGGCATTGATCGAGGCTTCCCCGGGCAGGATGTACACCTCGGGAACCGGCACGCCCGAGGCAATGGCCATCTCCTCGACAACGTTCAGGAGCTGCTTGCGCTTGAGGTCCCGCGTGCTGCGGTCCACTTTCTCCCCGCCGAGGGACCTCGCCACGGAGGCGCCCCCGCCCCGAAGCGACATGGTCTTGTAAAGAGATCCCAGACCGACCAGGACCACAACCCCCACCCCGACCAGCAGGGCCTGTTGCGGGTTCCAGATCCTCACCGGCCTGGCGGCATAGCCGGCGTACTGCGATTCCATCAGGGACCCGTACACGAGGAATCCCACCGTCACCGCAAAATAGACGGCAAGGATGATGAAAACGACCGCTACCAGGTAATAGAAAACCAGACGCTTGGTTTTCCGGAGAGCGTTGTCCTGGGCTTGAAAGAAATCCATGCGGAAAAAACGGACCGGGTAACCGAAAAGCCGGGAAATCAGCTGAAGCTGACCTTCGGGGCTTCCTTTTCCGTCTTGTCCTCGATCTCGAACAACTGGGCCTCCGTGAAATTGAGCATGCCGGCAAAGACCACCGCCGGAAACTGCTCCCTCCTGGTGTTGTAGGTCATCACCGCGTCATTGTAGGACTGGCGTGCGAAGGAAATCTTGTTCTCGGTCGAGGTCAGCTCCTCGGTGAGCTGCATCATGTTCTGGTTGGCCTTCAGGTCGGGGTACGCTTCCGCAAGGGCGAAAAACCGGGACATGGCACCGCTCAGCATGGTCTCGGCCCCGGCCAGGCTCTTGATGGCCCCGGGATCGCCCGGATTGTCCGCCGCCTTCGCCCCCGCCTGGGCCGCCGTGTTGCGCGCCTGGATCACCGCCTCCAGCGTTTCGCGCTCGTGCTTGAGGTAGCCCTTGGCCGTCTCCACAAGATTCGGTATCAGGTCGTAGCGGCGTTTCAACTGCACATCAATCTGCGCGAAGGCGTTCTTGAAGCGGTTGCGCAGCGTGACCAGGCTGTTGTAGACCCCGATGGCGTACAGCACCAGTGCCACCAGGAGGATGGCGATAATTCCGAGAATGATCCATGCAGTCATGGCGCACAGATTGCAAAAGCGGAAGGAAACTGGCGAGCGAATAATGAAACACACCCACGAGTGGCGCGTTTACACGCGATACGCCGCCCCCGATTACCCGTTTCGCGCGTAAACGCGCAACTCGTGGGTGTGCGTCAGGCCGGCTTCGGCAGCCTCTTCTCGCGGATCATGCGCATCACCTCGGCGGGAGGCTGGCCGCTGCGGTAGAGTTCGGCCATGGCCTCCATGTAGGGATCCATTTTACCGAAAATGAAACGGTAGCCCGAGCACAGGTAATTGAGTCCCGGCTCGTCCTCCGGGGTGAGCAGGAAACGGTGCTTCGGGCAGGCCCCGTTGCAGGCGAAGCGATAGTCGCATTCGATGCAGAACTTCGGGAGGGTTTCCCTTTTGGCCTTGCCAAAGGCCACCTGCTGCGGGCTGTCGGCCATCTGCGCAATGGATTGCTCCCGGATGTTGCCGATCTTGTAGGAGGGATACACGAAGTGGTCGCAGGAATAGAGGCTGCCGTCGTGCTCGAGCGCCATGGCCCGCCCGCATTCCTCCGCAAAGACACAAAGCCCGCCGGGGACCCCGGCCCATTTGCCAAGTGCCACGTCAAAGAGCTGCACATAGATCTTCCCGACATCCTGCTGCACCCAGCGCTTGAAGATGCTCCACATGAAGCGGCCGTAGGCCTTTGGTTGCACGCTCCATTCCGCCACCGGCGCGTCCAGGTTGTCGTCCTCCTCGCTGAATTTCGGCGGCGTGGAGTGGCTCAGCCCGAGCCGCCTGGCCTCCTCGTCCGGCAGGCGCTCGACGATCGGGATGAACTGCATGTAGCGCGAGCCGATCCCCTTCAGGAAGGCGTACACCTCCGCCCCGTGGTCCTGGTTGGCCCGGTTGACGCAGGTCAGCGTGTTGAAGTCCACCTTGTGCTTCTTCAGCACTTCCAGGCCCCGCATCACCTCGGAATGGCTCCCTTTTCCGTTGCGCTTCACCCGGTAGGTATCGTGCAGCTCCGCCGGCCCGTCGATGCTGATCCCGACGAGGAAGTTCTCCCGCTTCAGGAAGGCGCCCCACTCGTCGTCCAGCAGCGTCCCGTTGGTCTGGAAGGCATTGTCGATCTGACGGCCCTTGCCGTACTGCTTCTGCCATTTCACCACCTTCTCGAAGAAATCCACCCCGCAGAGCGTCGGCTCCCCACCCTGCCAGGCAAACGTGATCGGATCCGCCGGCTGCGCCTCGATGTAGCGCTTCACGTAGGCCTCCAGGGTCTCGTCGTCCATCTTCCAGCGCTCCCCGTCCCCGAAAAGCATCTCCTTCTCCAGGTAAAAGCAGTACCGGCAGTCGAGATTGCACTTCGGCCCGATGGGCTTCACCATGATGTGGAACGGCGCGCGCGAGCGGCCTTCCGTTATGTCAAGGGGGCTTGCCATACGTTGTAAAAATCCTGCCACTCCCTCACCCAATGACAATTGAAATTTTCCATTGACCGGCAAGGCCCGCGGATAACGCTTTCAGGATAAGCTAAGACCGATGTCCTCCTTTCAATCCATCCCCCTTGGCGAACGGCCGCAGGAGCGGCTCCAGACGAAGGGCCCGCAGGCCCTGTCGGACGCGGAGTTGCTGGCCGTGGTCCTGCGCAGCGGGACCCGCGGGCTGGACGTGCTGAGCCTCTCGCACGAGGTCCTGCGCGGCATCGGGTCGCTGCGGGGCCTGCTGCGGCTGGGCACGGAGGACCTGCAGGCCTATCCCGGAATCGGCAGCGTCAAGGCCCTGCAGATGCAGGCGATGATCGAGATCGCCCGGCGCATCCTCTCCAACGGGGAGGCCGCCCCGCTGATGGACAGCCCGGAAAAAATCTACCGCTGGCTGCGTCCGATCTCCGACGGGGAGCCGGTGGAGAAATTCTGGGTGCTGTCGCTGAACCGCAAGAACCGTCTCCTGCGCTGCGAGCCGGTGACCAGCGGGACGGCGACCGCCAGCCTCGTGCACCCGCGGGAAGTTTTCCGGGAGGCGATCCGCAACAGCGCCTCGGCCCTGGTATGCGCCCACAACCACCCGAGCGGGGATCCCTCCCCCAGCCAGGCGGACATCCGCGCCACCCGGCAACTGCGCGAGGCCGCCAAGGTGGTGCAGCTCGACCTGCTGGACCACGTGATCATCGGCCAGGAAGAGCACGATCCCGCCGGCAACGGCTACTACTCCTTCGCCGAGGCCGGGCTGCTGTGAGAATTAAACTACGGATAACCGGAATCACTACGAATAACGCAAATGACGCGAATGGTATGAAAATGTTATTCAAGGAAGAGTCATACAGGATAATGGGCGCCTGCTTCGAAGTGTACAACCATCTGGGAAATGGATTTTTATGGTTCCTCGCTGTTTTCAGTGAAAGCCAGGTTTCGTTGGATCAAGTCGCCGGCCTCAAAGAGGCCAAATGCCATAGC
>JBNGDP010000047.1:0-24212 GCA_049975345.1 Oceanipulchritudo sp.
CCGCGGGTCGATGGAAGAGCTGCTGGCCTCCCATCCCGCCTATCACTGGAGCGGGGGGCCGGCCCCCTTCTACGAGCAGTTCATCGGGATGGCCCCGTTTCTGCGGGAGGACGAAACCGCCGTCATTCCCACCCTGCTCCCGCGCGAAAACCGCGAAAAACTGCTCGGATTTCTCGAGCAAAGCCCGAGCCGGAATGTGCAGCGGATCCTGGAGACGCGCACGCTCGGGGGCTGGCAGCGGTTTTACCCGGTTTATTCCGTTTCCGGACATCCCCTCGACGCAACGATACTGGCCACCGCCCTGCTGGAACAGGCCGGGGCCATTTCCACGGACCTTCGCAAACCGCTGCTCGAGGCCATCCCCGAAGACGGATCCAGTGCAGGCCCGCTCAACGGGTTGGAATCCATCTACGTGGCCGTCCTGACCCTCGGCCGGCATGCCAACTGGCTGCAACTGAGGGAAACCGTCAGCCATCTCGAATCCGTCCAGCAGCTTCTTTTTGCCGCACAGAGCATACAGGAGGATCCCGCCCGTTTCCCGCTTCTGCTTTCCGCCCTGATGAATGTGGATTCCCCGGAGGCCCTGGTCCAGTACCTGCACCGGCACGGCGAGCGTGGATGGATGAGCCTGGAAACCGCCATCGCCACAGGCAGCGGAGCCCTCACCGCCCTTCTTGCATTCGACAAACCGGTGTATCAGCCCCCCGCATTCTGGAATTCCCTGCCCCCGGGTATCCGGCAAAGCCAGCAGGCCTTCAAGGGATTCGCGGAAGGCTATCCCGGTTTCGCCATCACCGGGCGGGCCCTGGCCTTCGGGCTTTGCGGGATCTTCCTTGTCGGCATCCTGCGGGTCCTGGTTCTCGGCTTGCGCCCAACCGGCAGTCATGAACGGCGCGTCCTCATCAACGTGGACAGCCTGGTCGGGGCCGTCCTCGTGACGATGCTCGTCTGGATTATTATTGAACCGGGCCTGATGGATTTCCGACCAAATGAACAGGGAACCCTGCGGATCAAGCTTGCGCAGATGATCCCGGAAGCCCCTTCATCCCAACTGGAATCAAGCGCCATGATCGATCAAGTCACCATCCTCGTCCTGCTGCTGTTCTTTGTGGCACAGCTTCTCGTGTTCATCTTCGGGCTGCTGAAGATCGCCGAGATCCGCCGCCAGAAGATCGAACCGCAGGTGAAACTGCATCTTCTGGACAACGAGGAGAACCTTTTCGACCTCGGTCTTTACGTGGGGCTGGGCGGCACCGTCGGTTCCCTGATCCTGGTGGTGTTGAATATCGTCGATGCCAGCCTCATGGCCGCCTATGCCTCGACACTCTTCGGGATTATCTTTGTCGCGGTCCTGAAAATCGGATTCCTGCGTCCCTTCCGCCGCCAGTTGATCCTCTTGAACCGTTGAAGGAACGCGCCTCGTGAATAAATCCCTGTTGATCATCATCTGTGATTTCCTGCTGATCAGCATCCTTGCGCTCGTCGAGTTCAAGCCGGAGGTGGAACAGGCTATGGTGAATGAACAGCAGCTCCGCAACCAGGCGGCTGAGGAAATGCTCGAGTTGCTGCAGCTCTCGCTCGAGCATGAGAACGCGCAACGTGAGGAAGTGGAAAGCAGCCTCCGGGAAACCTCCGCCGAGTTGAGGGAGACCCGGGAATCGCTCGAGAACACGGAGGAAACGCTGGGGAGCGTCCGTCAGGACCTGGACAGCACGCGACAGGAAAAGGAGGCCCTGGCCAGCTCGCTCATGGAGACCCGTAGTTCCCTGCAACTGACCCGCGAGGAAAAGACGGCCCTCCAGGAAAGCCTTGCCGAAACCGAGCAGCGCACCCGGCAACTGCAGCAGGAACTGCGGGACCAGCGGAACCTGGCCGCGCAAAAGGCGGAAGCCCTGCAACAGGCCGAGGATAACCTGGCCCGACTGGAAAGCCAACAACAGCGGATGGCCACCCAGTTGCAGATCCGGGAAACGGAAAAGAAGATGCTTGAGCAGAACCTCGTCACCGCCCGGGCGGAAATGGAAAAGGCCCGCATCGAGGCGGAACGGGCGCGCGTGCGCTCGGAAAGCCTTGCGGCGGAAGTCGGTGAGCTGGCGGAATCCTCGACCGCCCTCAAGGAAGAGTTTCGACAGGCCCAGGCGCTCTCGATGAACACCATCTACAAGCGCTTCGAGGAAAATCGCGTCTTCATCCACTTCGAGTGGGCGGAGCGCGGGCTTTTCACCAACATCCCGAAGGAAGCCGCCCTGCAATCCCTCCTGCTGGAAACCGATGTAGGGGTCTTTGCCGTCTTCGCCACCACCAACACGCCGCTGCAGGAGAACAGCCGGATCAATCCCTCCGCCACCATGAAGATCGGGGACCGCTCCTTCCGTATCCGCGAAATCGGCTTTCTCGAGGAGGATCCTTCCATTGCCGCGGTGCGGATTCCGCGGGAGGTTGCCGAAAGCAGCGGGTTGTCCCCCTTCCGGGTTTCCTCGGATCCCTTCCGCTTCTCCACCGCGGTGCTGGTCAGCGATGACCGGGAGCTCTACGGGGAAATCCCCATCCGGATCCCCCCGGGAGAGCCGGGTTCGCTGGAGGTCCAGACACGCCTCTTCAACCGCCTCTTCGGGGAATTCTCCCCGGGCCCCGGGGACTACGTTTTTTCCATGACCGGCGAGTTGATCGGGATCATGGTCCGCCCCACCCGGGCCCGCCTGATCAAGGAACCGGAAATCTCCGAGTATCGGACCCTGGGTGAGCAGTAAACGGCCGCATCAGGCTTGCCCCCGATGGAGCAAAAGGGTTTGACCCTTAGTCCTTTGTCTTTAGTCTAGCGTCCAGAGTCCCGAAATGAACCACACCATTCGCGTCATCCGTATCTTCTTCTTCCTCCTCTGCGTGGTCGGGGGATGGTTGATCAGCTATACGGTTCCCGAATGGGATCCGTACCGCTGGGTGGCGGTGTTCATCGGCGGGGGCATCGGCCTGCTGGTCATTCTGGTCGATGTCATGCTCAAGGGGTTCTCCCTGCGCGGGCTGTCGGCAACCACCTTCGGGCTCCTGGTGGGGTGGATCTGCGCCCACCTGATCGCGACCTCCCCCTTCTTCGACCTGCCCTTCGACGCGGGGGACGAGGCCAGCGTGATCCTCACCCAAAACCTGTACCTTGTGCGGCTCGGTCTCTACGTCATCCTCATGTACCTCGGGGCGGTCATCGCCCTGCGGGGCAAGGACGAGTTCAACCTCGTCATTCCCTATGTGCGCTTTGTCCCGCACGGGGTGGAGGTCCCCCTGGTGGTGGTCGATACCAGCGCCTTGATCGACGGTCGGCTGGTCGGGATTTGCGAGAGCCGTTTCATGGGATACGGGCTCGTGGTCCCGCGCTTTGTCATCGACGAATTGCAGAACATCGCCGATTCGAAGGATCCGGACCGGCAGACCCGCGGAAGAAAGGGCATTGAAACCCTGAACCGGCTCCGGGAACTGCCGCACGTCGACCTGCGCATCAACGAGAGCTCGGTCAGCAACCGGCAGAAGGTCGATGCCAAGCTGATCTTCCTCGCCCAGTCCCTCAAGGCCAAGCTGCTGACCACCGACTTCAACCTCGCCCAGATCGCCGAATTCCACAACGTCGACTGGCTCAACCTCAACGCCCTGGCCAAGGCGATGACTCCGGAACTCATGGTGGGTGCCTCCCTGCATGTCAAACTGACCAAGCCCGGCAAGGATCCGGGACAGGCCGTCGGGTACCTCAATGACGGCTCCATGGTCGTTGTAGCGGATGCCCGCGACAAGATCGGACAGTCCCTCGATGTTTCCGTGGAATCGATCATTCCGTCCGCCGGCGGGAAAATGATCTTCGCGAAAAAGGTGTGAACCCCTTGTTTACAGGGTTTTTACCCCCTTTAAAAACTTTGTAAATCCTTTATGGGCATCTATTTTTGCTTGGCAAAGGCGGAATTATATAAGACAGTGGGGCCTCCTCAATCGAGGAGATAACAAATCCAATACATAGGAGTATATTATGAATAATAAGAGCAAAAAGGGGTTCACCCTCGTTGAAATCATGATCGTGGTCGTGATCATCGGCCTCCTGGCCGCCATGGCCATCCCCGCCTTCCAGAAGGTGCGCGCCACCTCCCAGAACAAGGCGATTCTGAACAACCTGCGCCAGTACGCTTCCGCAGCCCAGCAGTACATGCTGGAATTCGGTGCGACCCAGGTCGGCTACGATGACCTCGTCGGCGACGGCCGCTACATCAGCACCCTCGAAACCGTTGCGGGTGAAGATTACAATATCGATGTCTCTATCGACGCCACGCAGATCACCACTGAGAAGACTGACGGAACCACGATTGGCTACAACTTCTAAGGTTGTAACCGAATACTTCACAAAAGCCGCCCCCATCCGGGGGCGGTTTTTTTTAAATTGGCTGGCTGCACCAATTTGAATTGCTCAAATTGAAAACCATGACGGGTACAGCATTTGGCAGATTCAAGGAAGCGGTCTTCCGGAAGGAGGGCTGGCCGGGCCTCTCCATACCGGTCCTCTGTTTTGCGATGGCCGGGGCAGGATACATTCTGCCGCCCCAGTGGAAAGCGGAGCTGGTGGCGAAAACCGCCTTACCCGTGTGCCTGCTTGTCATTGTCTCGATCCTTCTGTCGGGTTGGACGGGCCTCCGCGGGACAAACCTTTTAAAGGTTTTCAGACGAAACCTTCCGGTTGCGATCCTGGGGGGAATTTTCGTCCTTCTCTACAGTGTCCTTGATCACCGGGACAGCAAAGTCATCCTGGACGAGTTGATCCTGCAAACCTCCGCCCTTCACCTGACCGAGGACAACGAGTACCGGATCCCGCAATTCGCCCACAACCTGAACAGCGAGTTCTCCTTCCAGCTCGGCTGGGGTGTACCGGACAAACGGCCACCGATGTTTCCCGTCTTGCTATCGACGGTGCACCGGCTCCTTGGGTACAGCCAGAACAATGGCTACATCCTGAATGCGATTCTGGGCTTCGGGCTGTTCATGGTCGTGGGTAAAATCGGGGAGTTTCTCTATCCGCGATACGGCGGATTCCTTGCCATTCTGGCGCTTGGGTCCATGCCGCTGGTCTCGCAAAACATCACCAGCCAGCACCTGGAGATCCTTTACCTGTTCCTGATTGCCCTCCTCTTCTGGATTTCCCTGCGCAGTACGTTACGGAAGTCGGAACGGGAAATCCCGCTGGCCTACCTGCTGGCGGCCGCCATCGCACTGACACGGTACGAGGGGCTGATATTTTTCATGGTGCCCTTTTTCCTGCATCTTCACGCGGTGCTGGAGCGTCGTCCGGTTGAAGGGTTGAAGCGGGTATTCCTGGTTTGCCCCCTTGCGGTGGCCTTCATCTTCGCCCTGTTGGGACATGTTTTCAATTACGCGGAATTCTGGCAATTGGATGACATGAACAACACCCAGGCTTTCGGAGCGGGGTATTGGACCAGGAATGCCGGTTCGCTGCTTGATTTCATGCTTCAAACGAACCGCGAATTACCGGGGTCCCTTGCCCTCTCGGTTCTTGGGCTGGCATCCATTCCCATATCGCTGATCCACATCGGCAAAGGTTCGTTTTCCGCTTTCAGGCATGGGAAGGGAACCGACGGGGAACTCCTTCCCATTGGTATCTTTTTCCTGTGCGGGATGTTCTTTTTGGCGCTGATTTTTTCCTACCATTGGGGAAACGTGAATTCCCATGTCACGGCACGGTTTGTCCTGTTCCCCTATCTGGTCATGCTGGCAATGATCCTGTACTCATTGAAGCACGAGCCGTTCTGGTTGATGCTGATCGGAACCGTGCTTGCCGTTCTGGGCGGTCTGCAAACTGTTGTCGTGGACGGGGACAGCGTGGGATTCAGCTACGCCCTTGTATTGGCGGGTTTATCATACGGAGCCATCCTGTGCCTGAAGAAAGGGAACCTGATCAAGCTGGGCCCGGCACTCGTCGTTTTCTGGTGCCTGTACCTGATGACGGAAACCCTTCCCGCCATCAACCAGAGGACATATGAAGCGAACTACATTCCCCTGTGGCGGGCAAAGATCTTCTCCGAGTGGGTGGAGGAGTACTCCGGCACAAACTCGGCCTTCATATCGGACGCGGCCCTCTACGGGATGCTGGCAAAACAATCCTCAACGACGATGTTGCGGTTCAAGGAGGATTCCGGCATCCTGCTCTCCCTGAAAGAAAGAAACCGCATCAGCAATCTTTATGCCCTCCAGGAGACCTGGATGGATGAGGAGGGCCAAAACCATGCTTCGGACAAATGGCGGCTGCCGGAAAATATCCTTTATGAAGTCGTGGACTCCCGACGGATTACGGACGATTACGGTGTGCGCATCGTCCGGATCACCGGAACGAACAAGGAGAAGGAACCGGCAATCAGCCCTTCTGCAGAACAACCAGCATTCGCAACGCCAGAAGGCTGAGAAGCCATTGAGGGAGGTTTCCCTCGCCCCATAAAAGGGCCTTCAGGACGGATACGGAGGCCATCTGCCGGCCCGAATACCCGCCGGTCAACGGGTAGGCAAGGACATCCCGGTATCGGATCTCACTGATTTCAAGGCCCCACTCCGACAGCCGCTCGCGGCTGGCAGCCAGGTTCTGTCGAAAGAGGGCGACGGCCATTCCCATGTTGGCGAATTCGCCATCCTCGGAATCCGGGGGCAGCACGAAAGGCGGGCGGATTTTCGCCGGGGCGATCGGTTCCGGGTGAACCAGGGAATAGAAGAGGCGTCCGAAAGGGGTGGCGGCGGGTTCCATCAGGATGATCCGGCCGCCGGGACGCAGGGCGGCGGCGGCACTGGCGAAGAAGTCCATGGGACGGCACAGGTGGTGGAGCACATCCATGGCGATGATATTCCCCCACCCGCCCTTTCCTTGCGCATCCGGCGGGGGGACATCGTAGGCCGAGCAGGCCCTGTCCACGTAGGGGGTCTTCACGAGATCACTGGTAATGACATCGGGAATACGTTCCTTGAGGTTACCGATCCCGGACCCGAGCTCGAGGGCGGGGCCGGGGACCATGCGGCTGTGGATCGTCTCGAAGATCGATCCGTAGACCGCGCGCAGGCCGGCCGAGTGTTTCCATTTTTCCTCGCTCTTCCTGAGGAGCGCCAGGTCGTAGGTCAAGTGGGGTCCGGTTTCATCGCCCATGGAACTCATCCGAAAAACTTGAGTTTCCGGGCGGCGAAGCAGCTCATGCGGATGAGCAGGGCGCCGTCGCGCCAGCGGTCGATTTGTGGGGAGCCGTAGGTGCGGCTCTGGTAGCGGACGGGAATGTCACGGATGCGCAGGTTCAAGTGGGAGGCCCCGAAGATCAGGTCAAAGTCGCCGAAGGGATCGAAATCCCCAAAGTAGGACCGGTTGGCCTCGATCAGGCGGTAATGGTCGCGGTGGAAGACCTTGGTCCCGCAAAGGGTGTCCTTGATGGGCTGGTTGAGCAGCCAGGAGAAGAGAAGGCTGAAGAACTTGTTGCCGCACATGTTGAGGAAGCGCATGGCCTGGTCCTCCATGGGATAAACCAGGCGTACCCCGTTGGCGAATTCCGCCTTTCCCGAGGCGATGGCGTTGTAGAACTTGGGAAGATCCTCGGGGGGCACGGTCAGGTCGGCATCAAGGATCATGAGGAGGTCCCCCTTTGCCTCGCGGTATCCCAGGCGCATGGCGTCGCCCTTGCCTTTACCGGTCTGCTGGAAGGCACGGATGGTCCGGTCCGGGTATTCCCGGATGGCCTGCTGGATGGTTTCCCAGGTGTTGTCCCGGGAATTCCCCTCGACGAAGAGGATTTCGGTGGAGGCCCCCATCCGGGGAGTGCGCTCGATGGCGGCCCGGATGTTGCCCGCCTCGTTGCGGGCCGGAATGATCACGCTCACGGACAGGTCCTGGCGCGGCGTTGGCACGGGCTTGACCCGGGCGACCATGAAAATGCTCAGGCAGAACCAGGGAACAAAGGGGGCAAGGAAGCGGTTCAGCAGGGTGCCCAGCCCCAGCAGTTCATGCGGGACCAGGATGCGCGGCTCGTTGCGCACAACCTCCCAGCCGCTGAGGTCGAGCAGGTTGAGCAGGTCGCCGCGGGAGAGCCAGTTCAACTCGGGCCGTTTCGGCTTGAGGCGAAGCCAGCGGGCAAGGGTAAGGACCGGCCGCCAAAGGGCATTGTAGATATTGACGACAAGACGCGTATCCGAAGTGGAGAGACGATGGAGGTTTTCAAGCAGCGCCTGTACATCCGCAGCCTCGTTGAGGACGTCCGACAAGAGGATGTAATCGAACTTCTCATCCAACTGAATGGTCTCCCCCGCCCCGTGAAGGAAGCTGCACTGCGGATGCCGCCGGGTCGCCGCCTCGACCTGTTCCCCGGACAGGTCGATGCCGAGCCGCTCGCGTTCACCGAGGGCCCCGAGGACCTCGCCGGCGCCACAGCCGATTTCCAGAAGGCGCACCTTCCTTGGAATGTAGAAGTTGAGATACTTCGCAAGAATGCGCCGATACCCGCGACTGAAAAAAGGCAGAGGCCCCACCCGCTCATACTGCTTGCGCACACGATCCCAGTTGCGTTCAAGAATGGCGTTACTGGATGGCATCCGGGAATTCTGAGTAGGGACGGAGGCTGAAAAGGCAAGGCTGGAAATGCCCTCGATGCGCGAGCAAAGGCAAAATCCGCGAAAATCCCATAAAAAGCCACCCGTGCGATCAGGTATATCTTGCCCTTCCCCCTGGGGATTTGCATTGTCCACCCCACCAGTCGAGTAGAGGCGTGACGACGGATCAAGACACAGAGGCAATCAAGGCGCGGGCGGTTCCCCTTTTTTTTGGAATTGTTCTTCTTTATCTGGCCGCCTGCGCCTACCAGTTTTCCGATTATCCTCTCTCGCTGAGCCCCCAGTTGGACGCGGCGGAAAACCTCAATCTGGCGGCGCAATTCGACGCGGGGGCGGAATCAGCCGAACCCTTCTACCGGGCCCCGCTGTACCCCTTTGTCCTGAGCCTGCTCCAGCCGGTCGAATGGCGGCCCCTGCTGGGACTGTTGCTGGGGCTTGGCTGCCATCTCGTGAACGGCTTCCTCGTGTACGGGCTTTCCCGCAGGATCTGGGATTCCCGTCCGAGCGCCGTTCTCGCGGCGGCTTTGTACCTGCTCAATCCGGCCTCCATCTACTTCAGCCTCCAGCTGCTGGACATCACCCCCGGATTGACCCTCTTTCTCGGTGGTCTCCATTTCGCATGGACCCGTCCCTTCCGCTGGCAAAGCATGATCCCGGCAGGCCTGCTGCTGGGACTGGCCGTGGTGACGCGCCCGCATTTCCTCCCGGTGGTCCTGCTTGTCCCCGTGCTCCTGTTCCTTTTTGCCTCCGGGCGCAAGTTTGTCCCTCTCCTCGCCTTTCTTCCGCTGGGGCTGGTCCTGCTTGTCATGGGCCTGGTCAACCAGCAGCGGTCCGGGGAATTCCGGATCCTTCCGTGGCAGGGGGCCTACAACCTGTGGGCCGCCAACAAGCCGAGGGCCAACGGCCTCTATTACAAGCAGGAAGTCGACTTGTCCGCCCTCGGGGATCTCGGGAATCCGGCAAAGGAAGAATCGATCCTGCTTTACGGGAAGGCTCATCCCGGGGAGGCGCGGCCCTATTCCATCGAACGAATGAACGCCTACTGGCGCGGGCGGTTTCTCGAACACGCCCTGGAGGACCCGCTTGCCCTGGCGGGATTGTGGTTGTTCAAGGGGTATGCGGTGGTAAACGCCTTTGACCAGTACAACAACACCACCTTCTCCTTCCACAGGGACCGGCTGCCCCTGCTCCGCTTCAACCCGCTGAACTGGGGGATCCTGCTCCTGCTCGCCGTCCCGGGTGCCTCCCTCATGGCCCTCCGCGACCGGAAGGCCCTCGGCGTGCTGATATTGCTGATACTCGGGTATTCTGTGGCGCTGGTCCTGTATTATGCCAGCGCACGGTTTCGCCTGCCGCTGGTCCCGCTGCTGGCGATCCTGGCCGGCGGAGTGATTCCCTTCATCCGGGATCTCCGGTCGGCCTGGCCAAGGCCGCGCCCGTCCCATTCCACCGCCATCGTTCTCGCTGTCCTTGCGGGATTCGTTTCCTTCAGCAGCCTTGCCGGTATCCGTTCCACCGATACCTACATCCAGGACCGGTTGCTCCTGGCCAATGCCGGCGCCGCCGTCCAGCGCGACCTCGAGGCGGCCCTCCTGGCAAGGGAGGTACTGGCCGAACAACCGGAGCGCAACGAGGCGCAGCAGATTTACGCGGTGAGTTATTTCAACATGCGCCTCTTCGGCGACCCGGCCTTCAGCCGGCTTGGCAACTGGGCCGACCAGAAGTCCTGGGTGAAACCGGAATCAATCAGCGACCCGGACCTGCGCCCGCTTGTCGCATTCTACCAGTGGCACTGGGGGCAGCGGGAGCAGGCGGTTACAGCCTGGCGGGAGACCGTGGATTCCTCCCCGCTCGCAAAGGCGGCCCTGCAGGCCATCTCACGGACGGGGGAAGCGTTACCGGCCGAGGCGGAGGCTGTCCGCAGGCTTTTGAATTCCAATTAGGATACCCATGCGGAACCAGAACTGGACAAGAATCTCCCTGCTATTTCTCCTTCTCCTGACCGGGCTCGGGCTGGCCACGGTATCGGATTACGGCTCCAGTTGGGACGAGAACATCCGCATGCAGGCCGGCGATGTGAAGCTGGACTATTATCAAAGCCTCCTTTCCGCGGACTGGGAGAAGGCACGCGAAATTGCCGCAAAGGCGGACAACTACCCCGGATTCTTTGACTTGAACCTGGCCCTCCTGCGGGAATTTTTCCCTGTTTCGGACATCCTGACAGGCCATGTGTTTTCATTGGCTTTCGGCCTGGTGGCCGTTGCCGGGGCCATGCGCATGGCCGGGTTGCTTGGCGGATCCCGGGCCGCCTTCCTCACGGGGCTTGTTTTGGCGCTGACTCCCTCCTTCTACGGCCACATGTTCATCAATCCGAAGGATATTCCCTTTGCCTGCGGATACATCTGGGGGTTATACTGGATCGCCGTCTGGATCCGCCAGTGGCCCCGGCCGGAAACCCGCACAATACTGCTCGCCGGGCTCTGCATCGGCATCGCCATGGCGACCCGTGTGGGTGGCCTCATTCTGCTCTGCTACCTCGGACTGTTCATCCTCACCGCATGGGGAATCAACCTCGGCAGGGGGGCGTATGCTTCGAATGGAGAAGCGTTGACGGCCCTTCTGCGCCGACAGATCCTCCCTGCAACAGGGGTAGCCGTTCTTTCATTTCTGGTCCTCGCCCTGTATTGGCCCAGCCTGCATGGGAATCCGTTCGGCCGGACCGGGGAAACCCTGCAGGCCACCGCCCGGTATGCCTGGGACATGCCGGTCCTTTTCGAGGGAGTACAGCTGACAGCCGGGCAATTGCCGTGGTACTACATCCTGAAGATGCTGCTGTTGAAAATCCCGGCCGGATTCCTCCTGCTCTTCGCCGGGGGTTGCTTCCTTTCAATCCTGGTCATGAAGCGGGGCGGAGTCCGCCATGCCCTTCGCGATACCCTCCCACGCCTCCTCGTCCTGTTCTCGATCTTCTTCCCCTTCGGCTATGTCATTGTCCGGGATTCCACCCTCTACAACGGGATCCGCCACCTGATCTTCATCCTGCCCCCGGCGGCCGTCCTCTGCGGCCTCGCCGCCGACCGGGCGCTGGAGATCCTCAAGGACCGGGCCGACTCCTTCCGCACGGCCGTCATCGGTCTTTCCGCGGCCTACTGCCTTCTCCTCGCCTTCACCGGGCTGCGGCTGCACCCGTATCAGTATATTTACTACAACGAGATCGCCGGCGGGGTCGCCCGGGCGCAGGAAGACTACGAGACCGATTACTGGGGAACCGCCTACAGGGAACTCGCCGAATCCTTTTACGATTTCCTCGTCAGCACGCGGGCCAGCTTCAACCGCCCCTACGTGGTCGTCAACATGGAGCATGTCACCTGGCTTTTCGAGCCGTACCTGCCCGCCGAATCCAAGCTCCCGATCCATGTCCTGCGCTCCCGGCCGCAGGACGACGACTTCTATGCCGCCACCCCCCTCTGGAACGCCGACCGGTTTTACCACGGCCGGCCCGTCGTCACCATCGAGCGCATGGGCGTCCCCCTCGGGGTCGTCAAGGACCGGCGGGGGCTCTCGCCGGAAGAGCGGGGGTTCGGGTATGCCCCCGACTTTTCCGCTGGCCAAAACGGGCCTGATTGAGTTCATCTAAGCCGATGGGAAAACGCATGACATGAAAAAAGTCGCGGTAATGGGCCAAGGCTACGTAGGGCTACCCTTGTCGCTCCTGTTCGCCGAGTCAGGATGGACGGTAAGGGCCCTCGACATTGATTCGGAAAAGATCCGCATTCTGGAAAACGGGGAAAGCTATATTCGCCACATTGCCCCGGACAGAATCCGCGGATCCCTTGAAGCGGGAACGCTCCTGCCGGACACCGACTTTTCCCGGGTGGCCGAATGTGATGCCGTTCTCATTTGCGTCCCGACTCCCCTGGACGCCCACCGCCAGCCGGACATGTCCTATGTCAGCAGGACGGCCCGGGCAATCGGTCCGCACCTGCCGAAGGGCTGCCTGGTGGTATTGGAATCCACGGCCTATCCCGGCGCGACCGATGAATTGATGAAATGCGATCTGGAGGAGACTTCCGGCCTGCGGGCCGGAGAGGATTTCCATCTGGCCTTTTCCCCGGAACGGGAGGATCCCGGAAACCCCCAAAGCCAGGTGAAAAAGATCCCAAAATTGGTCGGAGGCTTCACGCCGGCTTGCCTGGAGAAAGCCGTCGCGCTGTATCGTAGTGTCATCGACACGGTGGTCCCCGTTTCTTCCTGCCGGGTGGCGGAGGCCGCCAAACTGACCGAGAACATTTTCCGCAGTGTGAACATCGCCCTCGTCAACGAACTGAAGGTTATCTATGAACACATGGATATCGACGTCTGGGAGGTGATCGAAGCCGCGAAAACAAAACCCTTCGGCTTCATGCCCTTTTACCCGGGCCCCGGCCTTGGCGGTCATTGCATTCCCATCGATCCATTTTACCTGAGCTGGCGCGCCAAGGAAAAGGGCCTCTCCACGCGTTTCATCGAGCTTGCGGGGGAAATCAACACCTTCATGCCCGACTATGTCCTTTCCCGGTTGATGGACGGTCTCAACGCATCCGGAAAGCCGTTGCGCGACAGCAAGGTCCTTGTTGTCGGCATGGCGTACAAGAAGGGTGTCGATGACATGAGGGAATCCCCCGCCCTACGGATTCTGGATCGGATCCAGAGCAAAGGCGGGCGCCCGTACTATTACGACCCATACATTCCGGTGCTCCCCGTCACCCGTGAATACATCCAGTGGAAGGGGATGAAGTCGATTTCATGGGACAAGGTCAGCCTGAACCAGTTCGATGCGGCGGTTATCGTGACTGCCCATGATGATGTGCCGTATGCCGACCTTGTGGAAACCGTTCCGGTCATCATCGACACCCGCAACGCCATGGACGGAATCGATGCCAAGCCCGGCCAAATCTGGAAATCGTAATGGAGTTCATCGACCTGAAGGCCATCCATGAGAAAAGCGGCGGGCGAATCGAGGCTGCGATTGCCAAGGTGCTCTCCCATGGAAAATTCATCAACGGTCCGGAAGTGTACGAACTGGAAGAGCAGCTGTCCAATTTCCTCGGCGGCGTCCACTGCGTGCTTTGTTCCAGCGGGACAATGGCCCTTGAGATCGCCCTGCGGTCCCTGGAAATCGGCCCCGGGGACGAGGTGATCACGACGCCCTTCACCTGGATCAGCACGGCGGAGACGATCGGCCTGGTCGGGGCAAAGCCGGTATTCGTGGATATTGATCCGGATACCTACAACCTGCTCCCGGAAGCCGTGGAGGCGGCCGTCACCCCGCGGACCGCGGCGATAATCCCCGTCAACCTGTTCGGGCAGATGGCCGATTACGCCGCACTGGAATCAATCGCGCTCAAACACGGACTGCCGATCATCGAGGACGCCGCACAAAGCCTGGGTGCGGAACAGGGCGGACGGAAAAGCTGCACCGTCGGCACGGTGTCCTGCACCAGCTTCTTCCCGGCGAAGCCACTCGGTTGCTACGGGGACGGCGGCGCCGTGTTCACCGGGGACGCGGATCTCGCCACCACATTGCGTGCCATCGTCAACCATGGGGGCAGGACCCGCGGCGAGCATGAATTTTTGGGTACAAACGGCCGCTGCGACACCCTGCAGGCCGCCATCCTCCTCGCCAAACTTCCGGGGTTCCTGAAGGAAATCCGCTTGCGCGAGGCTATTGGCAGGCGCTACACAGAAGGACTCGAAGCCTGCTGCAGGACCCCTATTACAGGGAGCGGCAACACCCATGTCCACGCCCAGTACACGATCCGCCATGGGAACCGGGATCAACTCGCCGGCTTTCTCAAGGAACGGGGGATTCCCTCGGCCGTGTACTACCGCAACTGCCTCCATCAGCAACCGGTCTTTCAGCCTCTTGGCTATGCCGAGGGATCCTTTCCGAATGCCGAGAAGGCGGCCAACGAGGTGCTGAGCCTGCCTTTCCATCCCTACCTCGACGAACCGGACCAGGACCGGATTATTGAAACTGTCATCGAGTTTGAAAATGCCTGAGAAAAAACAGGACTTCGCCGTGGGTCTCATTGGCCACGGTCACTGGGGCAAAAACCTGGCCCGCAATTTTCACGCCCTCGGAGCGCTGCATACCATTTGCGAAGCCGACAGGGCGAGGCATGCGGAAATCCGGAATTTGTATCCCACCGTGAGGGTGGTCTCCGATATCGGGGAATTGTTGGCCTCCGGAAACGTTTCGCAGGTGGCGATCGCCGCACCCGCTGTGCAGCATTATCCACTGGCAAGGGAAGCCATCCTCTCAGGACGGGATGTATTTGTTGAAAAACCATTCTGCCTGCGGGCCGGGGAAGGGCGGGAGTTGAAGAGGCTGGCGGAAGAAAATTCCACGACCCTTATGGTCGGCCATCTCTTGCAATACCATCCCGCCATCTGCAGACTACAGGAAATGGTGCAAACAGGCACCTTCGGCAAACTTTACCGGATCACCTCGCACCGACTCAACCTGGGCAAGGTCCGCAGTGAGGAAAACGCCTTCTGGAGCCTTGCCCCGCATGACACTTCCGTCATCCTCAGCCTCGTGGCGAGCGCAAGGCCCCTCAGCGTGCAGTCCATCGCCGAGACCTACCTCCAGGAGAAAATCTCGGACTGTTCCCTGACCAGCATCCAGTTTTCCGGTGGTGTGAATGCGGAGATCCAGGTCAGCTGGCTGCATCCCTTCAAGGAGCAGAAGCTGTGTGTCATCGGCGAGAAGGCCATGGCGGTCTTTGACGACACCGAGGACTGGCGCAGCAAGCTGACCCTTCGCAGAAACTACTTTGAATCCCCCCAGGTCGAGCCGATCCCCCTGGACCCGGAGGAACCCCTGCGCAGGGAGTGCGAACATTTCCTCGATTGCTGCAAGGCCGGAGCCCCTCCAAAAACGGACGCCGCCGAGGGAATCCGCGTCCTGAAAATCCTCGAAGCAGCCCAGGAAAGCGCGGACAACGGGGGTTCCAAAATCAACCTCGAGGCCTGACATGCCGGACACGCAGCCATTCATTCATCCAAGCTCCGTGATCGACGAGGGGGCGAAAATCGGAGAAGGAACCAGGGTCTGGCATTTCTGCCACATCAGCGGCGGCTGCTCCATCGGCACCCACTGCAGCTTCGGGCAGAATTGCTACATCGCCCCGGGCGTCGTGGTCGGCAACGGGGTCAAGGTCCAGAACAACGTCTCCCTGTACACCGGTGTCATCGTGGAGGACGATGTGTTCCTCGGCCCCTCCTGCGTCCTCACCAACGTCGTCAACCCACGTGCCGCCGTGTCACGGAAAGATGAATACAAACAGACCCTCATCCGGAGGGGCGCGACCATCGGCGCCAACGCCACCATCGTCTGCGGTGTCACCATCGGGGAATACGCCTTCATCGCCGCCGGTGCCGTCGTGACGAAGGATGTCCCGGCTTACGCACTCATGAAGGGAGTGCCGGCGAGACGGACCAGCTGGATGAGCCGACATGGGGTCCAGCTTGAATTCAAAAGCGGCTTTGCACGCTGTGAGGTTTCAAAAACTACCTACAGGATAGACACCTCCAGTAGCGGGCAAAGCGAAGTTCGGGAGTGCTAAGGCAGGTTCAGAACATTTTTCCACGATTACTTCGCCGTCATTCCTTCTTAAGCGGAGTAAGCATTCTTGTCAGTGGAACCGCCCTTTCCCAGCTACTTACGATCCTTGCCGCCCCTGCCCTGACAAGAATATACAAGCCCGAGGACTTCGGCCTCGTCGCGATCTACATGGCAATTGTCTCGATCCTCGGCTCCGTGGCTTCCGGCCGGTATGAGCAGGCAATCCCCCTGCCCATGGAGGATTCCGAGTCCCTGCGCCTGACCAGCCTGAGTATGATGTGCGCACTCGCGACATCCCTCGCGGCCGCCTTTGTCATCCTGGTATTTGGCGAGACCATCCCTCCCCTTCTCGGTGCGAGTCAGATCGAGACCATTCTCTGGATTATTCCGCTGGGTGTCCTCTCGCACGCGATCCTGCAGACCTTTTCCCTGGCAGCCATCCGGCAAAAGCAGTTCCCCTTCCTTGCCTCGAGTAAAATCCTCCAATCCATTTCCACCATCCTTGTCCAGTTGCTGGGCTTCCCCCTCGGTGGAATCAACCTCGCGTATGCCGTGGTTTCCGGGCAAGTCATCGCCATTGCGAACCTCTTTTTGAGAACCCGAAAAGGACAACAAAGCGCGGAACTGTCCTGGCATGGAATAGCGGAAACGGCGGTCAGCTACCGACGCTTTCCGTTATTTTCATCCTGGGCCACCCTCCTGAATACGACAGGCGCCCAGTTTCCTCCAATCATATTGGCAGCGGTTTTTTCCCCGGGTGCCGCGGGATTCTATCTGCTCGCCCAGCGGCTCCTCTCATTGCCTTCAACTCTGGTTTCCCGGTCCGTTGGCAACGTGTACCTTGCGAACAGCCCCAATGCCCTGAGAAAGGGGCAGCTTGCCGATCTAACCCTGACGATATACACGTCCCTGTTAAAGGTGGCAATGCTTCCCTGCCTTGCGGCCTTCATGCTCTCCCCATATGTCTTTGCCGTGGTGTTCGGCGCCCAGTGGACGGTCTCCGGCATACTGGCCCAATGGCTGGTCATCATGACCCTCGCCCAGTTTGTCTTCTCTCCCCTCAGCACAGTCTTCGGGGTTATCGGAAAGAACAAGGTCGGGCTTGTCTTGCAAACCATCCTCTTCACGGTCAGGCTGTGCACAATCATGGTTGGTGCAGTTTTGGATAATTTGGTCGCCTGCATAGCGATTTATGCCGCGGGAAGCACCGTTTGCTATCTTTTCTTCGGATTGCAGATCTTCAGGCATACCGGAAACCCCTACAGGCGTCTCTTTCAACCGCTTGCAAGGGAACTGGCCCTTTCCATGGCCTGCATCTCCCCGCTGATCCTTCTTCTTTTGACCCCGTATCCCCCGGAAATCACGATACCCGCCGGTATCCTCCTGAGCCTGGTCCCGGCCACTGCGAAGTATTTTATTCAATTTGGGCACCGGTTGAAACCATGAAACTGAGGTCAAGGAATGTCGACGGAACGACCGTTTACTTCAGTTCCCATTGGATACTGGATCTGGAGAATGAATTGCACTTCCTGACCTATTTCGAACAGGCCAGGAGCGTCTACCGACACGTTCATCGAAAGGAGAACATCATTGAAGTCGGGCCCGGCAACGGGTTGCTTTCAGACCTGCTAAGGAGACGTGGTTGGCAAATCAAAACCCTGGATATCGACAAGGAGAAGGAGGCCGACTACTACGGCGATGTTTTGAACTTCGACTTCGGGGCGGGGAAATTTGATGTCATCCTGGCTTTTGAGGTCTTCGAGCACATGCCATGGCAATCCTTCTCGAAGTTCCTGGAGCGTCTCCGCGGGGCCGGCATTGCTAAAATCATCTTTTCCATCCCCCGTTCAAGATACAACCTCTTCACGCTTACCTGCAGACTTCCGAGACTCCAGCCATTCACTTTCGGCCTTTCAATTCCCCGTTACAGGATCCATACACCGACCCACTTCTGGGAGCTTTCACGAAGGACCATCCTGCTTGAGGAAAAGAAGCGCCTGGTGGCCCAGCGGGAACTCACTTCGCTTTTCAACCAGAATGCCTTCGGGATCAAACCGCTGGCAACGAGGGGGCCGATCCAATTCTTCCTCGCCCGGCGGATCGCCGGTGAAAGCGCATGAATAAGAGTCTTTCCAGGCGAGTCTTCAACGGTTTGAATCTTGTTCTCAACCGGGTTCTTGCCTGGAGCATCGACTCGTTGCAACCGGCGATCAATGGGTTCGGGGACTGGAGGCCTATCTTCATTCTTGGCGCACCACGGTGCGGAAGCACCCTGGTTTACCAGACAATAACAAGCAGCCTCAAGATAGGATTTCCCAGCAACCGTCACAACAGATTCTACGGAGCCCCGGGCTTTGCGGAACGATGTCTTTTGAAACCGTGCGAACAGGAACCGTCCCGATACCAATCCAACTTCGGAAGAACCAACGAGCCCTGGGAACCTTCGGAATTCACGAACTGGTGGTATCGTTTCTTTAGGCGCAGCCCCCCCCACTGTGGATTTGAGGATGTGAACCCCCGGAAAATGCGGGCTTTCCGGCGGTCATTGCTGCACATGACGGCGGCCTTTGAAAAACCGGTATTATTCAAGAACCTCTACACCTCGGTCAGGCTGGAACCGGTTGTCGAGACTATCCCCGAGGCTCTTTTTGTTGTCGTCCGTCGGGACGAGATCCGCAACGCACACTCCCTTCTCGAGGCACGGAAAACCAGCTTTGGAAATTACCTGCAATGGTTTTCCCTGCCGCCTCCCGAAATCAACAGTCTCTTGCAACGGCCTCCGGAACAGCAGGTGGTTCTGCAGATACGGGCAATATACCGGGAAATCGAGCGGAGCCTTGTCCATTCAGGACACCCCCGCGACAGGACAATGGAAGTTGATTATGATGAGTTTTGCCACAACCCGGCCCTCGGGATATGCAGGTTCCAGCAATTTGTCGAGAAGCATGGGTATTGCCTGGAGGAGACCGGCCACAAGCCCCCGGAGCAATTTTCCACAAGCGGAGGTGTGCGGATTGATGGGGACCTCTTCTCCCGGCTGCAGGCCTTTTCAAGGACGAGCAATGAATGGCAGCCGGATTCCACCGGCAGTTTTCAAAACGGCCCTGAGGCAACGTTTCAGAAACAATGAGCAACACTGGGAAAGACCTGTACAAGCTTCACGCAGACAACCTGGACGGACTAACCGTGTTCCAGGAACCATGGTGGCTTGATGCGGTAACCGCGGGCTCCTGGGATGTTGTAGTGTTGGAAACAAACGGGAAAATGGAGGCTGCCCTTCCTTATGCCTACAAAACCATCCTGGGAAGGCGCCTGATCTGCCAGCCCGCACTCACGCAGCACACGGGTCCATGGGTTAAAGAGAACAGCAAGTCCTCCGCTTCCAAACGCCTTGCAAGGGAGCACCGATTGCTTGGGAAACTATTCGACGACCTTCCCCCGTACTGGCACCTGTCAATGGCTTGGGCTTCCCCGCGGGGTAATTGGCTGCCCCTGTTCTGGCGGGGGTTCAGCCAGACAACCTACTACACCTATCGGCTGACGGATCTATCCTGCACGGACCGCATCTTCGAAAACATGGATTACCGGGTGAGGAGACAGATAAACAAGGCGCGGGAACGCGAAAGTCTGACGGTGTCGGTATCTTCCGACGGGGAATTTGAGGGCCTGTATGAACTGCATAAGGTGGTCTACCTGCGACAAGGTAGAAAGCCGCCTCATGCCAGGGAATTCCTCCTTCAACTGGACCGGGCCTGCCGGGAGCGGGACAGGAGACGGATATTTACCGCCCGTGACAGGGAGGGGCGCTGCCATGCGGCGGCTTATATCGTCCGGGACCGGGATTGCGCCTACTACTTGTACAGCGGATCCGATCCGGACCTTCGCCAGAGCGGGGCTCTCAGCCTTTGTCTATGGAGTGCCATCCAATATTTTTCCAAAGATACCCGGTTTTTTGATTTCGAAGGATCCATGGTTCCATCCATCGAAAGGCACTTCCGGGGGTTCGGAGCTGAACAGGTCCCTTACTTCCGGATCTCAAGGTCAAATTCAATCATTGCCTCCCTGGTCGAAAGGCTGCGCTCTCAACGGAACTTGAGGCGCCGGATGGCCGCATCTCCGGGGACATGAAAAGTTCGCCGCGAAATTTCCGGTTTCATTCAGACTAAAGTGATGCTTTGTTGGTTCCATCCACCTGAATTTCCAACCCGGCGTGCGGAGTGGCTCTCGCTCATTCTGGAACGCAATTACGGGATTTGCCTCCGGCCCGAAACGGGAACAGAGAGAAACCACATTCTTTCGAATCCGGAAGGTCCCGGGCGGGTGGTTATCGAACATACCGGGGAAAGCCCTCGAAGCCGTGTGGGAAACTGGTTGACGGATGACATCCCAACCAAGGTGAAACTGGTCGACCGTGAACTTCCGGTGCTCCTGGGCAATCCTCTGCCGAACGGACTCTGGCATCTTTTTGAGAATCCCTCGTCGACCAGGTTGGGAATCGATCTTTTCGGAAGTATTTTCTCGATTCTCTCCCGCGAGGAGGAGATTGATTCCCGGAACAAAGACAAATATAGCCGATTTCCAGCGGAAGCATCCCTTCTTTATCGCGAAAAGATCCTGGACAGGCCGATAGTGGATGAATATCTGGAGGTCTTGTCGTCTGTCATTGCCAGGACATGGCCCGGTTACGAAAGGAAACGGCGTCAGGGGACTGTCCGGTATTCCTGTGATGTCGACACGCCCTTGGATCCAGCCGCATGCTCAGGATCCCAGTTCGTTCTGCGAACCTGCGCGGACATTGTTAAGAGGAGATCCCCCTCCATGGCTCTGCGAAGAAGCGTGAATGCAATTCGGGTCCTCAAGGGTGATTATTCACGGGATCCGAACAACACATTCGATTGGATTCTGGATGAACTTTGCAGGGCTGGTCAACAGGCCACATTTTACTTTCTTTCGTCCGCGCGGAAAGGGAAAGGATACGGGTGGTACAACCCGGACCACCCCCACATCATCAACACGATCAGGAACGTATCGGAAAACGGGCACACGCTGGGGCTCCATGGGGCATTTGGTAGTTTCATGGATGCGGATCAAATCAGCCACGAACGCAAATGCCTGCAGTTGATGTTCCGGAGAGCGGGGGTTAACCAGGAAGTTGTGCGCAACCGCCAGCACTTTCTTCAATGGGATTCCAGGATTACACCGGACTGCCTTGAGAAGGCGGGAATACAGTTCGATTCATCCGGGGGATTCCCGGAGCGTCCGGGATTCCGCTTCGGCACTGCGATTCCATTCCCGATGTGGGACTGGATTACCCAGGCGCCCATCAAACTTGTACAGGAACCGCTCGTTCTCATGGATTGCTCGCTTCTGGCTGAAAACTACATGGGCCTGCGGCATTTTCCCGAAGCCTGCGGCTACGGACTGCAATTGAAAGACCGTGCGCTTGCCTTCGGAGGCGACTTCTCGATACTCTGGCACAATAACTACCTGACCAGCGCGCAGGACCGGAAACTCCTGAAGGTTTTGCTGGGCAACGAGTAAGCATCAAGATATTCCATGAAAATCATCTCCATCATCGGCGCCCGGCCGCAGTTCATCAAGGCGGCCATGCTCTGTTCCGCCCTGGACAGGAAACCGGGCGTCATCCATTCGCTGGTCCACACCGGCCAGCATTACGACCACAACATGTCGGCGGTGTTCTTCGAGGATCTTGGAATTCCTGAACCGGAGATCAATCTCGGGATCGCAAGGGGCTGCCACGGGGAAATGACCGGCCGGATGCTGATTTCACTGGAGAAGGTGCTCATGGAGGAAAAACCGGACCGGGTTGTTGTGTACGGAGACACCAACACAACTTTGGCGGGAGCCCTGGCGTCGGCCAAGCTGCACATCCCAGTCGCCCATGTGGAGGCGGGCCTGCGCTCCTACAACCGGGAGATGCCGGAAGAACTGAACCGGATACTGGCCGATGACCTCTCCGACGCGCTTTTTGCGCCGACCCGGACGGCCGTCAGGATCCTGGAAGCGGAGAACAAGCCGGAGGAGTCGATCCATTTCACTGGGGATATCATGTTCGACGCCGCGTTGAAGGCGGCCCGCACCACGGATGAGGAAGCGGTCCTGCAACGGCTGAACGCAAGGCGCAAGGAATATGTCCTCGCCACGATTCACCGTGCTGAAAACACGGACGATCGGAAACGGCTGCTGCATTGGTTTGACGAGCTGGAATATCTTGGGCGGGAATTGCAGGTTTTGTTTCCACTCCATCCGCGGACAAGGAAGTGCCTCATGGAGGCGCGGAAGTCCCCGGAAAATTTCCACCATATACGGATAACTGAACCTGTCGGTTACCGCGAAATGGCGGTTCTGACGAAAAACTCCGGGCTTGTGATAACAGATTCGGGTGGACTGCAAAAGGAAGCCTATTTCCACAAGGTTCCGAGCCTTGTTCTCCGTGACCAAACCGAATGGGTTGAGTTGCTGGATACCAAGTGGAGCCAGTTGGTTCCCTGCCGTCGAGGTTCACTCAGTGAGGCCCGGACTGAAAGCGGGCAAACAGGACAATGGGATCCAAGCCTGTTCGGCGAAGGAAATTCTGCCGCGATCATGGCTGATATCCTTACAGCATCTTTCTGATGGCATAGGTCGATCTCCATGAATGGACCGAAAATTCTCGTCGCCTGCCTGACTGACCCCAGCAAAGGTCCTCGACCCAAGCGGATGATCGACCTCTGCCACGACCTTGGTGGTTCCATTGATGTACTCAGTCCGGATCCCTTGACGCGGAAAGACGGGGTTCGCTATCTTTCCCTTCTGGGAGAATACCCCGAAGGGCTCCGGGACTTCCGCACAAAGTCGGGAAAGCTGGCTTCGATGCTATTGCAATCCATGCTTCCCGGATTGAAGGCAAAGGAGACCGTGATCGGCCACGGACATGGATTCTGGAAATTCCGGAAAGAATTGAGCCATCAGGACTACGACTTGATCATTGTTGAAGACTTGGACCTGCTTCCTTTTGCCTTCTCCATCAAGGGCATGGCCAGAATCCTGCTGGATGCCAGGGAGTATTATCCTCGACAACGTGAGAACAGTTGGTTGTTCCAAACATTCCAGGCACCTTACCGGACTCTTTTCTGTAAGGAGTATCTTGCCCGTTGCGATGCCGTCATCACCGTCTCCCCGGGGCTTGTCGAGGAGTATGAGCGTGTTTTCGGGGTCAGGCCAAAACTCATCCGGAGCGTGCCATCAGCGGTTCAAATACAAGCCTTGCCTTGTGAAGGTCCGAAAATCCGCTTGGTCCACCATGGACGCGCAAACCGCAACCGCCAACTGGAGAAGATGATCGAAATCTTTGCGCGTCTGGATTCCCGCTTCACCCTGGACCTTTACCTGACTGGATCCCGGCAATTGATCAAAGCTCTCGAAAAAAGGGCCAGAAACCTTTCCAGCCTGCGAATCCTACCTCCGGTCTCCCTCTCTGAGATCATTCCCACTCTATCCAACTACGATGTCGGGTTTTACTACCTGGAGCCCAACGGGTTCAACCTGAAGCACAGCCTTCCCAACAAGCTGTTTGAATTCATCCAAGCCCGCCTCGCGGTGGCGATCGGGCCGTCCCCGGACATGTCGCAGATTGTTCGCCAATACACCTGCGGTTTCGTCGCGCCGGAATTCAGCATTGAGGCGATGGCTGCAACGCTAAACAGCCTGACAACCGGGGAAATCAACAGGGCCAAAGCGGCGAGTGACATGGCGGCCAAGGAATTGTGTTTTGAGGAGGAAAGGAAAATGCTGGAAAAAATCCTTGGGAAACTTGTTCAAGAATCCAGATGATTCGACGGAAGCTTTCGGCTATCCGTCCAGGATTTCAAAAACAGGTTCCTCGTCGAATTTTGTGGAAATCTCATCGCGGCTGACGGTGCGTCTTGACGTCCAAAGGCCGGATTCCAGCCCGGAGGTGAAGCGCAGCGGAACCGCAGGGCTGGGT
>JBNGDP010000048.1:0-23872 GCA_049975345.1 Oceanipulchritudo sp.
TGGATGTCTTCAGTTTACAGGCAGTCGACTCGGTTTTTCGAGCCCACTGCTTCTCGAAGGAAACCTGCGGCTGTTGTCGCGTACTCGGCCGCCTGCTTCCCCGCTTACCCGGACGTTTTCGCTGCACCGTCGATTTTCCGGTCGCTTATGGTGAGATTTGGCCCTCACCCGCCACGTATAAACGGACGAACTGCACGGTAACATCCCTTGACCTTTCAGGTCACCGTGTCGGAGCCTCCAAGGACACAAGTTCCTTCGGATTCCCTAACTCAACCAGCTGGTCTTGTGTGGACCGCTTTGCCTGCGGCCCCCAGCCGGTCGCCGGTCGTGTGCTGTCACAATTCAGGGACGCGTGACCGCCCCTGGCACCGACGGTGAAATTTGCCTCACGGCGTGGAGCCATACTGGACACCTCCGCAGAGCTGCCCGACCCCCGTTTCATGAGGAGCCAGGTTCGTTCGATAAACCTGACTGTTCCCCGGTTGCCCGGGATTATCTTAGGCCTTCAAGAGTTGATTGCCTGTTCATTCAAAGAACTGGGAATAGCATGCACCCGGACCCTTGGTTCTGTCAACTCTAAAATGCTACCCATCAAGAATTTGTGAACAAATTCACCTTGTTCACAGAGCCCTTTTGCGCCACAGTTATAAGTGGTTCATCTGGACTTGGATGTGAACCGTTCCGGGTGTGAATAACTTTGTGGAAGCAGGGGAAACGATGTGAATAACGCGGAAGCGGGAAAATTTTCCCGAAAAAAAGAGAAAAAAAGCGGAAGAAAGGGAAGAATCGGGTCAGGATTCCGGACCGGAGGCGGCAGTGATGGAGGAGACCTCCTCGGAAATGAGTTGAAGATCGTGCAAAGCCTGATGGAAAGCGGCTTCCGGGCCGGGTTGCTGAAAAACAAGCTGATCGGTACGCGGATCAAAAGACCAATTTCCCCATTCCTTGCGGAGGATATCGAGGGCCCGGAGGGCGGTGGCGAGGGCCTGCACATCGAGTTGACGCAGGGTGAGGAGTCTCGATTGATCCCAAGCCTGGAGGATACGCTCCATTTCGGCGATGGCGACGCGGTCGGCGGGCGGGCGCAGGCCAAGCTTCTCAATGGCGCTGGAATAGCGCTGCTCGAAGGATTCCGTGAATTCGGCAAAGGCCCTTGTCTGCTGGTACAGTGCCTGGTGGGCGGCCCGCTCGGCATCGAGTTGCTCAAGGGTGCGGGAACGGATCCAGTCGCCCGGGCCCTTGGTCGGATGGCGTTTGAGGGCCTCGGCGTACTTGCCCGCGATCGCTTCGACCTCTCCGCGCATGCGGGCATCGAGGAGGCGAAGGGCATCGAGATCGCGGGCGGGGATGCGCCCCTCATACTGGACAAAGCGGTCGGTTCTGGCTCGCTCCTGGCGGTCGGCCTCCTCGGCCCTGCGGGCCTGTTCCCGGCGGCGCTGTTCCAGTTTAAGCTCCTCGCGCATGGAAACAAGGCGGGCGGTCTCCGCGGCGTCCAGGCGGGCCTGCTGTTCACGGGCGAAAATCAGGGGCACGACCAGCAAGCAGCCGAGGAGCCCGAAAGCGCCCCAGCCCGCGAGGGCCGGATCCCTGCGCCTGGCGGTGGGGGGGAGCAGCAGTTGGAAAGCGAGGGCGGCGGCAAGGCCCAGCAAGGGCCAGAGAATTCGCATGGGGAAGGCCTGGATCCACCCGGCGGCGGGATAGAATCCGGCCGCCAGGAAATACCCGAGGGCAAGGAGGGTGCAAAGGATGCCGGTGATCAGGCGCATGAATCGGACAGCGCGAAAAATTCCATTGCGTTGCGGGAGGTGAGCCGGGAAAGCTCATCCACATCCATTTTGAAAAGGCCGGCCACACAGGCGGCGATGTGGGCGACATGGGCCGGCTCATTGGGCTTCCCGCGGACCGGTTCGGGAGCGAGGTAAGGGGAGTCCGTTTCCAGCATGAGTGTTTCGAGGCCCTGGCGGAGGGCGGCCTGCCGGACCGGTTCCGCCGAGGAATTGCGATACGTGATGATGCCGGTGAAGGAGGCACGGCCACCGCGGACACGAATCTGCTCGATCCATTCAGGTCCCTCGGTGAAACAGTGGAAAACCACCCGTTCCCAGTTGATCCCGCTTTCATCAATCAGGCGGATACATTCCGGAACAGCGTTGCGGGAATGAATCACAACCGGACAATCCAGCTGGTAGGCGAGGGAGAGTTGTTCGCGGAAGACGCGTTCCTGCAACTGGCGCGACTCGGCCGCCTCGTCCGGGTACTTCGGGAGATGGAAATAATCCAGGCCGATCTCCCCGAGGGCAACGGGCTCCGGGTCGGTGGCAAAATACGTCGGGATGGCCTTGAGCTGGTCCTGCCAATCATCCCCGATATCACAGGGATGGATTCCGACGGTCCAGTCAACCCGTCCCCGCTGCCGCCCGGCGAGGCGGTAGTACGTCTCCCAATCCTTCTGGCTGGTGCCGACACTGATGCACCGCCCCACCCCGGCGGCGTTCATGCGCTCGAGGACAAGCGCCTCTTCGCCCCGGCCGAGGGCCTTCTCCAGATGGCAATGCGTGTCGATGAGCATGCTTTCCCAGTGAGACACAATACAGGCGGACTTCAACAGTTAATGAGACGGTGTTTTTGGTTTGATGCCAGAGGCTTTTGGCATTCTCATTGACCCATGATCGGTGAACGCTTGGAAGAAGCCCGCAAACGCAAGGGAGTGTCGATCCGCGAGGCTGCGGAAGCCACCAAGATTCGGGGAGATTACCTGTTGGAAATGGAGGACAACTCCTTTGATATCAACCTGCCCCAGATCTACGTCCGCGGCTTTCTCAAGAACTACGCGCGCTTCCTCAAGCTGGACCCGAACAAGATCCTCACGGACTACGACGCCCAGATGTTGAGGCGGCGGAACCAGCCGGTCGCCACCTCGACGCGCTCACGGGGGGAATCCCTCGGCCATGTGGAAATCCCCTCCCGCAAGGAGCCCCTGCCGGAGGAGGAACCGGAGGGGAAAGTGGTCATCACCGAGGCTCCCGAGGAGGAAGGCCCGGAGCCGGAGCTGCGGTTCAATCTGGATCGCAAGCCCGAATCCCACGCCGCGCCTCCCCCGCCGACCCTGGACCGCGAGGCCACCCGTCACGACCAGGAGGCGTGGAACGAGAACAAGACCCTCTACATGAAGATCGGCATCGTCTTCGCGGCCATTCTGGCCGTGTCGATCATCCTGATCATTCTCATTCAGTTGCTGACCGGAAAACCGGATTCGCCGGAGATCAATCCGGAGCTGGCAAGCCGCCCGGCAACCGGGCAGGTGCAGACACCGGTCCCGCCCCCGCAGGTGGAACTGGGCACGGACACCCTTGTGATTTCCGCATCCGACAATGTCACCCTCATTGTTGAACAGACCATCGACCGGAAGCGCCTCTACAGTGGTTCCCTGAATGCCGGCGAACAGATCTCCCTCGACAAGGAGGGGCCCGTCTCCATCCGCTTCACCAACGGCTCGGCGGTGACCATTGAAAAGGACGGGCGCCAGTTCCGCCCCGGACAGAGCGGGGTCGGCCGAACCGTGGTCGAATAGGCCGGCCTGCCCGGCTTTCCCCCCTTCTCAGGATTCCTCCGGCAGCGGAGCCGACAGCACCTGTTCCCTGGTCAGGTGGATGATGAACTTCCGGTTGAAGTACGGATCGGGAATCCTTTCCTCCAGCGGGTATACCGCGAAGGGCTCCAGGCCGATCTCCCTGAGTTCCTCCTCGTACAGGCTGCCCTTCCAGTACAGGACCCCGTTGGGTATGGTTTCCCTTCCCCCCCTGCGGAGATTGTCGCGGATCCAGCCAAGGAATATCGGCAGGCGCGTCACAGCGCGGCCGAGGATGAAATCCCAGCCGGATTCAAGGGCCTCCGCGCGCTTGTTGACGACCACCGCATTCCGCACTCCGAGTGCGGAGCGCATCTTCTCGACCGCCGCGGCCTTCTTGGCGATCGAATCGCACAGGTGGAAGCGCACCCTCGGGAAACAGATCGCCAGGGGCAGGCCGGGAAGGCCGCCCCCGGTGCCGACATCCAGGACCCGGGCCCCGTCGGGAAACTGGATCCACTTGGTCAGGGCGAGCGAATGCACGAGATGATGGAGTTGGAACTGCTCCATGTCTTTCCTCGACACGAGGTTGATCCGCGCATTCCACTCCCGGAACAGTTTCTCGAGTTGCTGGAGCCGAGACAACGGCTCCGCGCCCAGTTCCGGAAAAAACCGGTGGATCGGGGAATCCATCAATTCCATCCGCTGCCCCGCCGGCCCCCTATACGTTCTCCGCGAGCCAGCGCTCCGCCTCGATGGCGGCCTGGCAACCCATGCCCGCCGCGGTGACGGCCTGGCGGTAGACGTGATCCGCGCAATCGCCGGCCACAAAAACCCCGGGGACCCGCGTCTTCACCTGGCTTCCGGGAACCGGTATGAAATACCCGTTGTGGTCGGTCTCCAATTCGCGGGAGAAGGGTTGGGTGTTCGGGATGTGGCCGATGGCGATGAAAAAGCCCTTGGCCGGAAGCTCGCTCTCCCCGCCGGTCCTGACGTTGGTGACCCGCGCCGCGCGCATCAGCCCGTCTTCCCCCGCGAGCACCTCCACCGGGACCGTGTCCCAGTGAATCGCGATCTTCTCATGAGCCTTGACCCGGTCGGCCATGATCGAGGAGGCGCGTAGCTCATCCCTCCGGTGAAGGAGATGGATCCTGCTGCAGAAATGGGTCAGAAAGAGCGCCTCCTCGCAGGCGCTGTCGCCACCCCCGACAACGATCACCTCCATGTCGCGGTAAAAGGCGCCGTCGCAGGTCGCACAGGTGGTGACCCCTTTCCCTCCGAAGAGTTCCTTCTCCCCGGGGATGCCCAGGAGGCGCGGGCTCGCGCCGGTGGCGATAATCACCGAGCGGGCCTCAAAACTTTTGCCATCCTCCGCGGTCAGGACTTTCCGGTCCTCCCCGAAATGCACTTTGCTGATCCGGGCGTATTCGGTACGGGTCCCGAAGCGTTCCGCCTGCTTGCGCAGCTTGTCCATCAGGGTGAATCCGTCAATCCCCTCGGGCCAGCCCGGGAAATTCTCCACCTCGCTCGTGGTGGTGAGTTGCCCGCCCGGCTGGGTTCCCTCCAGGACCAGGGGGAAAAGGTTTGCCCGCGAGGCATAGATCGCCGCGGTCAGTCCGGCACAGCCGGTTCCAAGAATGATTACGTTTTCCATGATTGTCTAATACAGCAGGGCGCAGCCCAGGAGCCCGAGGGCCAGGATCGTGAAAGCGGATCCCAGCACCCGCACCCGCGGCGTTTTCCGGTACAGCCAGCCGATGCAATCCCGCATCAGGTACGGCATCGTCCCGAAAACCAGGGCCGCGATGATGAACAGATAGAGGACCGACACCAGAAGGAGGCGCTCCGGAATCTCATAGTGCCCGAAGGCCGACTTCAGGCCGACATTGGCACTCAGGAGAACCAGGATGGCCACCCCCCGCACCGCGAGGAAGTCCCGCACGTACAAAATGGAGCCGGTCAACGTCGCCGCGAAAAGGATGAAAAGCAGGTTCTTGTAGTCCCCGAAATCCGATTGCCCCAGCTGGGTGATTTTCCAAAGGAACCAGCCCCCTCCCAGCAGCATGGTGACAAGGGCCACCGCACGGTTGCGCGGGAACGCCCTTGCGGGTGACTCCAGACGGCCCGGAACAGCCAGCAGGGACACGCCGAGGGCGAGAAGGAAGAAGGCTGCCAGCAGGGTGAAGGTGAAGAGCGAAGGAATCATGATCTTGTTGTTTACCGACCTTGAAGTAGAGGGGCTGTTTCCCGTTCGTCAATACCCGTCAGGCAAAGATCGCCCTTGAGGATGCTGACCGTGGCCTCCCGGATGCCTACCGGGACCGTCTCCCCCACAAGACGTTCGCTGGCGGGAACCACCACTTTCCGGTTCCCCGGATTGCGGCCCATGAACATCCCTTTCCCCTTTCTCGCCGGACCCTCCAAAAGGACCGGTTGCACCGTCCCCACCAGCATCCGGTTGCGGGCAAGGGAGCTCTTTCCAAGGATTTCCAGGAGGATCTGGTTGCGCTCCTCCTTGACCGCAACCGGGACGTCATCCTCCAACCCGGCGGCCCGCGTCCCGCTGCGCTCGGAATATTTGAAGATGAAGGCCATGTCGAAGCCAACCTGCTCGAAAAGACTGCGGGTGGCCTCGAATTCCTCCTCCGTTTCCCCCGGGAATCCCACGATGATGTCCGTCGAGAGGCAGATGTCCGGCCGGACTTCCCGCAGCTGGTCCACGATTTCCAGAAACCTTCGCCGGGTGTAGGGTCGGCGCATCCGTTTCAGCATGCTGTCGGCCCCGCTCTGGACCGGAAGATGCACATGGGGCATGAGCTTTTCCAGCCGCCCGTAGGCCTCCACCAGGTCGCGCTGGAACCCCCGCGGATGCGGCGAAGTGAAGCGGATGCGCTCCAGGCCCTCGATGGCGTTGACGCGCTCCAGCAGCTGGACGAAGGGGCTGCGCCCCTCCCGGTAGGGAATCCTGCGCATCCCCCAGCTGTTGACGATCTGTCCCAACAGGGTCACCTCCCGCGTTCCCCGGGCGACCAGTTCCCCGATCTCCTCGCAGATTGATTCCATGGTCCGGTAGCGTTCCGGGCCACGTGTTTTCGGTACGATGCAGAAGGTGCAGTGCATGTTGCATCCCTGCATGATGCTGACAAAGGCGGAGACCTGCCGCCGGCCCGGGGTGTGCTCGCGGATGGTTTCCTCGCTGCCCGCCTCGGCCTCCAGGTCGACCAGCGTGGAGGGCCGCGGGCCCAGCCCCTTCTGGCTGGCCAGGAATTTGTCCAGCATCTCCGGCACCCGGTGGAATTTCTGCGTCCCCACCAGCAGGTCCAGGTCGGGAAGCTTCTCCAGCAATTCCCCGCCCCGGTTCTGCGCCATGCACCCCATCACCCCGAGGACAAAATCCGGGTTTTCCCTCTTCCGCTTGGCAAGGTGTCCCGTTTTTCCGATGGCCTTCTGTTCCGCCTGGTCCCGCACCGCGCAGGTGTTCAGCAGGACGATATCCGCGGCCTCCTCATCCTCGACAATCGAATACCCGCGGGCCCGCAACAGCGCCGCCACAGCCTCCGAGTCGCGCTCATTCATCTGGCATCCGTAGGTCTTGATGTAGACGCGGTTCATTTCGGGTCAAAGGTCAAAAGACGAAGGTCAAAGGAAGCCCATATCAACACATAAATATCATCATGCCGGCAAGGGACAACTGTCCCAAGACTCTCAGCCCCTCAATCCTTTGTCATTCAACCTTTGTCCTTCGTCCTTTGTCTTTTGTCTAAATCCCTTTCACCCCGTACCCCTCGTCCTCCAGGAGGGGCTTGACCCGCCCGCGGCATTCCCCCTGCAACTCGATGAGTTTGCCTTTCGCCGTGCCGCCGGTCCCGAGGCGCGACTGCAGGCGCTTGAGCAACTCCTGGATCTGCGCGGGAGCGGCTTGAAAGCCGCTGATCTCCGTGACCACCTTCCCGCCTCTGCCGGCCTTGAGGCGGCGCAGGAGGAGGGTTTCTCGCTTCTTCACGGCGACCAGCCGCGGCTCGCGGGGCGCGGGACCGGAGGGCAGGCCGTCCGGGGAAAGGGCCGCGAAGGGGCTGTCCGCGGCAAGGGGATCCCCGCCGCCAATGTCGATGCGTTGCCTTTTCTTTCCCATGGCGTGTTCTAATACCTTCTTCAAATAGAAATGCATGAATAACAATTTATTCTCTCACGGTGGCACGGAGAGCACAGAGAAAGTATTGATCCAGTCTCCGAGCGCTCCGTGGCTCCGTGAGAGATTATTGAGAACTTAGGCGGATTCATTTTGATTTGGTATAACAGGTCCCCTTTTCCGGGTCGCCTCCCTCGAGGAGGATCCAGGCCTTCTGGTAGCTGCGCTTGCCCAGGTAATGCCCCAGATGGCCCCGGACGCTTTCGCGCAGGAGGTCCAGGTGGCGGATGGCAAGCCTAAGGTCGCCTTCCTTGCGGCCCAGGACGACCGCCAGGCAGGCCCGGATTTCATCAGTGGATTCGGTGCTCATATCAACGCTTTATCCTTTTCATTCCATGGAAAATCCGCTCACTCAAGCCTCATGAGACACCAACTTTACCAAATAATCCACCTCACCGGTGTTTTTATGGTTTTCCTTTCCTACGGGGGCCTGATCGTGCGCAGCGCTCTCGGATCGGACAACAGGGGCCTGCGCCGCCTCGGGGGCATGACCAGCGGAATCGGCCTGTTCCTGATCCTGCTGGGTGGCTTCGGCCTCCTGGCCCGCCTCAATTACGGCTGGCCCCTCTGGGTGTTGGTCAAGGTCGCCATCTGGGTCATTCTCGGCGGACTGATTGTTCTCATCAACCGGAAGCCGCAGTTCTCCCAGATTCTGTGGTGGACGACCATCCTGCTGGGCGTTGTGGCCCTGCTCATGGTGATCCTCAAGCCCACACTCTAGCCTGCCTTATTCATGAATTCCCTACGGCAACCCCCTCAAGCCGTTTGTCGCTAGAAGCCGATTGTGAATCCCTTGTAGGCGGGTTGACGCCAGGCCTCGTTCCTCTCGGTCTTGCGGATGAAAACCCCCAACCGGTCCGTGACTTCCCCGATAAAGGCCCGCACCTCGCGCTCATCCCCCTCGGCTTCCAACTGCACGCGCCCGTCACTCAGGTTCTTCACATAACCGCTCACGTCGTATTCCCTGGCGACCTGCAACGTGCTGTAGCGGAATCCGACCCCCTGGACACGGCCGCTGAAGAATAGGGAAGCGTGCAATACCTCCCCCGCCGACGTGGACTGTTCCCGATTCTTCATCTTTTCCGGACCTTGGGCCGAAAAGCATGGCAGCTTCCCAGGCCCCCGGCAAGCGAATTAGCCGGAAGACCGGATTTACCGGAAAATCCATACTTCATCATTGCCAAATCGCCGGGTCCACCCACACTGATGATGAAATACGAAACCTTGTTTCAAATGACAAATTTCAACTTTGAAGGTCAGCCCGAGGGGGATTGGGACGACCGGGGCAACCTCTCCTGGAGCGAGCTGGACTGGCAGCAATTTCTCCAGCGGCAGGAAAAGGAGGTGGCCCGCTTTCTCCGGTATTACGACGATTGCCCGTTGGAGGCCTCCGAACGGCTGGACTGGGTGGCCCGGCAGATGGGATGGGACGCGGAGGACTGGTCCATCAGCGACTTTCCCGAGGAGGAGGACTGCGAGCCATGGAATCCGGAAAACGAGGAGGAGCCCGACCTTTCCGACACCGATCCCTACACGCTCCACCGGCATCCCGTCTATGTCGTCTGCACCGGGCTCTTCCTGCAACTGCGCTACCTGTGGCGAAACGTCCTCAAAGCCCACGAGGGGCCGGTCGATTCCCTTCTTTGCTGGGACTTCGCGGAGAGCCTCAACGAGGCGGAAAAACACAGCCTGATGGCCATGCAGTCCATGGACATGGGGGATTTCCTCCTCTGCGTGGTGCACCTCAAGCGTGCCCTGCGGGGCATCAATCTTGCCATGAGCCTCCTGCCGGACCTGGCCGCCATGAGCCCGGTCGGCGCCCCCTTCCAGGCCGGCATGCTGGCGCGGACCTTCGACCTGCGCGAGGTTTGCCTGCGGGTCATGCACGATTGCCGTGAAGAGGAACGGCGCGACTTTCGCGAGTAGCACCCTCCGGGATATCGTGCTTTGAGGTTGAAACCAGCCTGATATTGGCAACTGTCCTACCTGTCCGGTATGCGATCGTATTTTTTACGAAGATTACTTCTTATCCCTCCGACCCTCTTTGGGATCACCATCATCGTGTTCCTGATCACGCGCGTGGTCCCCGGCGGGCCGATCGAGCGTGCCATCATGGAAATGCAGGCCGTGAATGTGAGCGCCGGGGTAAGTGCGGGCAGCATGGGCTCCCAGAACCAGGCCCTTTCGGAGGAACAGCTCCAGCAGCTCAAGGAATACTACGGCTTCGACAAGCCGCCCGTCATCAGTTATTTCCATTGGCTCGGAAACGTCCTGCGGGGGGACCTCGGGACCTCCTACCGCTACAACGAGCCGGTCTGGCAGATCATCCGGGAACGCTTCCCGATCTCCATTTTCTACGGGGTCTGGACCCTGATCATCACCTACTCCATCTGCATACCGTTGGGAATCATCAAGGCCATCAAGCACCGGACCCTGGTCGACAACCTGTCCTCCGTCCTGATTTTCTCCGGCTATGCCATTCCGGGCTATGTCCTCGGGGCGCTCCTGGTGGTCTTTTTCGCCGCCCGGCTGGAATGGTTCCCCATGGGAGGGTTCACCAGTATCTATTTTGACGAGCTGGGAACCTGGGGAAAGATCAAGGACCTCGCCTGGCACGCCGTCCTCCCCCTCTGTTCCTACCTCATCGGCAGCTTCGCCCTGGTGACGCTGTTGATGAAGAACCACCTGATGGACAACCTGGCGGCCGACTACATCCGCACCGCGGTGGCCAAGGGAGTCTCCTTCAAGCAGGCCGTGATCGGCCATGCCCTGCGCAATTCCCTGATCCCCATCGCCACCACCTTCGGGCAGAACATCATCCTCCTGGTCACCGGATCGTTCCTCATCGAGACCATTTTCGACATCAACGGGTTCGGGCTCCTGGGGTTCACGGCTATCCTGGACCGCGATTATCCCATCGTCATGGGCGTCCTCCTCCTGACCAGCCTGCTGCTTCTCATCGGTAACATCATCAGCGACTTCCTGGTCGCGATCATTGATCCGCGCGTGCGTTTCCAATAATTCCGCGACGATGATCACCAGCCAACCCATCGCCAGGACCGGCTACCCGTACAAGCGGATCATCGCCTACGGGCTGATCGCGCTGCTGGGAGTGATCGTCCTCTCCACCGTCAATTGGCGGGTCGGTCTGGGGCTGCTTCTGCTCGCGGTCGCCCTCACCCTCTTTTCCATCCCGATCCGGCTCAATCCCCTTACCGTGAAGAAGCTCCGCCGCTTCAAGGAAATCCGCAGGGGCTACTACTCCTTCGTTGTTCTGCTTTTCCTCTCCATCCTCTCCCTTTTCTCCGAGGTGATCGCCAACAACAAGGCGCTGGTCGTCCGCTTCGAGGGGGAAACCGTCTTCCCGGTCTTTTCGGATGTCATGCTGGGACATGAATTCGGCCTGCAGGGGGAACTGGCCAACGCACCGGTCAACTACCGCGACCTGAAAACGGTCTTCGCGGAAGAGGCAACCGGCAACTGGGTCCTGATGCCCCCGGTGCCCTTCCACCCGAATGAAAACAACCCCTACGAGGGGGTGCTCAAGCCGCGCCCGCCGGACGCCCCGGCAAGCCACTACCTCGGGACCGACAGCACGGGAAGGGATATCCTTTCGCGGCTCATCTACGGCTTTCGCATCGCGGTTTTCTTCTCCCTGGCCTTCATGACCATGGTCTACCTGATCGGCATCACCATCGGGTGCCTGATGGGATACTTCGGCGGTTGGTTCGACCTGATCGTGCAACGGCTCATCGAGATCTGGTCGATGGTTCCCTTCCTCTTCATGGTGATCATCATTTTCTCGGTCATCCCCACGAGTTTCTCCATCACCACCCGGATCATGATCCTGCTCTGCATCATGGTCCTGTTCTCCTGGGTGGGCATGACCTACTACATGCGGACCGCCACCTATCGGGAGAAGGCCCGGGACTACGCCGCGGCGGCCCAGATCATCGGGGCCGGCGCGCCCCGGATCATCTTTCACCACATCCTCCCGAACGCCATCAGCACGGTGGTCACCTTCATGCCCTTTACCATGGCCGCGGCCATAACGGCGATCACCGCCCTCGACTTCCTCGGCTTCGGGTTGCCCCCGCCAACCCCGAGCATCGGCGAAATCCTCAAGCAGGGGACGGCCCGTCTCGATGCCCCGTGGATTGTCACCAGCGCCTTCATCGCCCTTGTCTTTATCCTCACCCTGGTCACCTTCATCGGGGAGGCCGTGCGCGAGGCCTTCGACCCGAAGAAGTTCACCATTTACCGTTAGCGAAAGGAAACCCTCCATGAATAAAATCCGGCACACCCTCCTCCTCCTGCCCCTCCTCGCTCTGCTCCTGGGCGGCTGCGGCGGCGGTTCCAAATCCGCCGATGAAAGCGGCGCCCCGGATGTCACCACCGAGATGCGGGAATACTACCAGACCTTCAAGAGGATCCCGCCGGAGCTGCAGGCCAGGCTCAACACCGGCCAGATCACGCAGGAGGGATTCAACCGCGAGATGGAGGATGTTCCCCTCTTCTTCGCCTTCAAGACACCGGCCGACCTGCCCGCCGGCCTGGCCTGGGAGGACGGCATGGAGTTGCCGGAATTCGGCGACCCCGATGCCAGGAAGGGCGGCACCCTCTACGGCGCCCTGCAGGATTTCCCCCGCACCCTGCGCCTGGTCGGTCCCGATTCCAACGGCTCCTTCCGGCCCTATATCCTGGACGACGTGGCCCTGCAACTGGCCCACCGGCATCCGAATGTGACCTCCATCGGTCCGAACGGCCACCACTATTACCCCGAGCTGGCCAGCGAGTGGGCCGTGGACAAGGAAAACAAGACCGTGTACGTGCGCATCCACCCGGAGGCGCGCTGGTCCGATGGGGAACCCGTCACCTCGGACGACTTCCTCTTCATGTTCTTTTTCTTTCATTCCAGCTACATCCGGGCCCCCTGGTACAACAACTACTACAAGGAGTTCTACACCGGGATCACCCGCTACGACGACCGGACCTTCTCCATCAGCGTCCCCGCCGCCAAGCCGGACATGAACGCCCGCGTCCTCGAGCTCCGCCCCATGCCGGAACACTTCTTCAAGCAGTTGGGGGAGGATTACGTGCAGCGGTACCAGTGGCGCTTCCAGCCCACCACGGGGGCCTACGTCATCAAGGAGGAGGACATCAAGAAGGGCCGCTCCATCAGCCTCACCCGCCAGAAGGACTGGTGGGCCAGGGACAACAAGTTCCTCCGCCACCGCTACAATTACGACCGTATCCACCTGACGGTGATCCGCGACATCCCCAAGATGTTCGAGTCCTTCAAGCGGGGCGACCTCGACGGGACCGGCCTCGTCAATCTTCCCGAATACAACTACGAGAAACTTCCCGACGACGATCCGGACGTCCAGGCCGGCTACATCCACAAGATCACCTTCTACAACGAGATTCCGCGCCCGACCTACGGGCTCTGGATCAACCAGGCCAAGCCCCTTCTCGAAAACCGGGACATCCGCACCGGGATCCATTACGCGACCAACTGGGAACGTGTCATCAATGAGTATTTCCGCGGCGACTACATCCGCATGAACACGACCGCCGACGGATACGGGGAATTCACCCATCCCACGCTGCGGTCGCGCCCCTTCGACATCGACAAGGCCCTCGCCGAATTCGCCAAGGCCGGCTTCACAAAGCGGGGTCCCGACGGCATCCTCGTCAACGAGGCCGGACAGCGCCTGTCCTTCACCCTCAGCACCGGGTACCGCACCTTCCAGGACATGCTGACCATTCTCAAGGAGGAGGCCGCCAAGGCGGGGCTGGAATTCCGCCTCGAGGTCCTGGACGGGACGGCCGGGTGGAAAAAGGCCCAGGAGAAGAAGCACGACATCACTTTCTCGGCCCTCAATGTCTCGCCCGAAATGTATCCGCGCTACTGGGAGACCTACCACGCCGACAACGCCTACGACAAACCATGGCTGGCGGACGGGGTGACCCCGAATCCCGAGCGCCAGGTCAAGACCCAGACCAACAATCTGCAGTCGGTTGCCATTCCCGAACTGGATGCGCTGATCACCGCCTACCGCCGCTCGGATGACGCGGAGGAAATGAAGAAGATGGCCTTCAAAATGGAGGAGATCCTGTATGAGGACGCCTCCTTCGTCCCGGGCTTCGTGCAGCCGTATTACCGTGTCGCGCACTGGCGCTGGCTCGTGTATCCGGATGACTTCAACGTGAAGCTGAGCCGCAGCGCCGGGGAGTACTTCCTCGCCTGGATCGACGAGGAGAAAAAGGCGGAAACCAGGGAGGCCCAGCGCGCCGGCAAGACGTTTGAACCGGTGATCCGGGTTTACGACCAGTACGCGCCCAAGGCGGTCAAGGAGGAACAGAACGTTGCCCGAGTCGCTCCTTGAAGTCCGTGACCTCGTCACCGCCTTTGACACCGATGCCGGCCAGGTAACGGCCGTCGACGGTGTCAGTTTCACCGTTGAGAAAGGCAAGACCCTCGGCCTGGTCGGGGAGTCCGGTTGCGGGAAAAGCGTGACCGCCCTCTCGATCATCCGCCTGCTGCCCCAGCCCATGGGGAAGATCCTCGGGGGAAGCGTCCTGCTCGGGGGAAGCGACCTGATGCGGGTTTCCGAGGAGGAAATGCACAAGGTCCGCGGCGGCCGGATCGGGATGATCTTCCAGGAGCCCCTGACCGCGCTCAATCCGGTACACCGGATTGGAAAGCAGCTCAGCGAGGTCTTCCTCCTGCACATGAGGATATCCCGGAAGGAGGCCTGGGAACGTTCCATCGAGATCCTGAAGAAGGTCGGCATTCCCTCCCCCGAGGTCCGGGTCACGGAATACCCCCACCAGTTGTCCGGGGGCATGCGCCAACGGGTTGTCATTGCCATGGCCCTGGCCTGCAAGCCCAGCCTCGTCATTGCCGACGAACCGACAACCGCCCTCGATGTAACCATCCAGGCGCAGATCCTCGAGCTGATGAAGGAACTGCAGGCGGAGATGGGCATGTCGATCATCATGATCACGCACGATCTCGGGGTGATCGCTGAAACCTGCGACGACGTCGTCGTCATGTATGCCGGCCGGGTGGCCGAACGCGGCACCGTGGAGGACATCTTCCACCGGCCGGGACACCTTTACACAAAGGGTCTCCTGGAATCCATTCCCCGCCTTGAGAATGAGCGCAAGACCCGTCTGCAAACGATCAAGGGATACGTCCCGGGGCTTCTGGAACTGCCGAAGGGGGCGCGCTTTGCCCCCCGTTCCCCGCATCCGCAGGCGGCAAGCTACATGGATTCCGAGGCCTATCGGAATGAACGGCCGCCCCTCGTCGAGATCGAGCCCGGCCACTGGATCGAAGATCATCCCGTTGTCCGGGTGGACAGCATGCCTGTGCCGTCATGAGCGGGAAGTCCCGACAGCACCTGTCCGGTTCGAACGGCAAGCCCCTTCTGGAAATAAAGGGGTTGAAGAAGTATTTCCCCGTCAAGGGCGGGGTCCTTCTGCGGGCCAAGGCCCAGCTCAAGGCCGTGGATGACGTCAGCCTCGCCATCAAACCCGGCGAGACCCTCGGCCTGGTCGGGGAATCCGGCTGCGGAAAATCCACCCTGGGGAAATGCGTGTGCCGCCTCTATGATCCCACCGGGGGGGAAATCCGTTTCAAGGACACGAACCTCACCCGCTTGCGGGGCAAGGCCCTCAAGCCCTACCGCCGGAATATCCAGATGATTTTCCAGGATCCCGCCGAATCCCTCAACTCGCGCCATTCCGTGGGCAACATCCTCGAGGAGCCCCTCCTCATCCATGGGGTCAGGAGCGGTCGCGAGCGCCGCCGGCGGGTCACGGAGCTGCTCGATACCGTCGGCCTTCCCGGCGATTCGGTGGATCGCTTCCCCTTCGAGTTCTCGGGCGGCCAGCGCCAGCGTATCGGCATCGCCCGCGCCATTTCCCTGAATCCGGAGCTCGTGGTGTGTGATGAACCGGTGTCCGCGCTCGATGTTTCCGTGCAAAGCCAGATCCTCAACCTCATGCTGGATCTGCAGCGGGAGTTCCACCTCTCCTACCTGTTCATCGCCCACGACCTCGCCGTGGTGAAGCATATCTCCGACCGCATCGCCATCATGTATCTCGGCAAGGTCGTTGAACTCGGTCCGGCGGACGAGATTTTCCGGAATCCGCTCCACGCCTACACCAAGGCCCTCATTTCGGCGATTCCGATCCCCGAGCCCCACGCCCGCCGTGAACGCATCCTCCTCAAGGGGGACGTCCCCTCGCCCATCGATCCTCCCCCGGGATGCGCCTTTGCCCGGCGCTCCTGGATCCCCTGCTCCGAGGAGGAAATGAGCCAGCCGGGTCAGTTCAAGGAAATCAAGCCCGGACACTGGGTGGAGGTCCATCCCGCAACGGTCGAGGACTACGCGCGCTACGCCTGAATTTTGCTTTGATTGACCGGCCAATTTGCGATTGTCTGCCTGTTCCATGAGTACGACTGAGGAACAGCAGGCGATCCTCGCCTCCGTCGGCGATGTGCGCGATCAAATGATCTCCCACCGGGAGCGGATCCTGGCCGACGTGGTCATGATCGGTGAGATCCCTTCCCCGACCTTCGGGGAGGAACAGCTGGTCCGCTTCCTCTGCGACCGCTTCACCGAGGAAGGACTCGACCAGATCACCATCGACGAGGTCCAGAACGTCACCGCCGTTCTGCCCGGGACCGAAGGGAAAGACAACATCCTCATCGCCGCGCATACCGACCGGGTCTGGGACCATTCCATCGACCACACGGTGAGCGTCACGTCCGATTGCCTCACCGGACCCGGCATCGGCGACAATGCCCTGGGAGTGGCCGCCCTCACCGTGCTGCCCTTCCTGCTCGCCTCCCTCGATATCCGTTTCCGGTCGAATCTGGTCTTTCTCGGGGCCAGCCGCAGCATGGGACGCGGCGACCTGCAGGGCCTGCGGTTCTTTGCCGACAACGTATCCGTTCCCATCGGGGCGGGCATCTGCGTCGAGGGCGTGCAGCTGGGACGCCTCAGTTACTCCTCCCTCGGGATGAACCGCTGCGAAATCAGGGTCAACACCCACGAGGAACACCACTGGGAATCCTGGAGCCTCTCCGGGGCGATTATCAGCCTGACCGGGATCGTCCGGGAAATCCTTTCCATCGAGACCCCGGAAGTGCCGAAGACCTCCATCATCCTGGGCTCCATCAACTCCGGAACCTCTTTCAACGTCCCTCCCACCCGCGCCATCCTGCGGCTGGAAGTGCGCAGCGAGGAACCCGGCATGGTCACCCGGATCCGCGAACGGATCGAGGAGATCATCGAGCAGACCATCGCGGAAAACCGGATCCATGCCAGCCTCGAGGTAATCGCCCGGAGAAAGCCGGGTTCGATCGGCTTCGGCCATCCCTTCGTCCATTCGGCGCGCGCCATCATGAAGCAACTCGGGATCACCCCGCGGGTGGCCCCCTCGACCAGTGAACTCTCCGTGCTGCTGGAAAAGGACATCCCGTCCCTCACCCTCGGCATCACCGAAGGCGACAACAAGCACCAACTCGATGAAACCGTGAAGATCGCGCCGGTTTTCAGCGGCCTTGCCCAGCTGATCGGCGTCCTTCAATCCATCGACAACCTGCTGGAAGATGAGTAAGATAGAAAAGTGGCTCGAGACCAACACCTTTCATCACGGCGAGTTCTGGGACCTGCTGAAGCTGGTCAAACTCAAGGAGAAGAAGGGCCTGAGGATCTCCCTCTGTATCCCCACCCTCAACGAGGAAAAGACGATCGGCAAGGAGATCATCATCTTCAAGAGCGCCCTGGTGGACCGTTACCCCCTCATCGATGAGATCGCCGTGATCGACTCGGGCTCGTCGGACAAGACACGCGAAATCGCGGAGGCCTTCGGCGCGGACGTCTACCTTTCCGGGGAGATCCTTCCCGAACAGGGCTTCAAACGGGGCAAGGGAGAAAACCTCTGGAAGGCCATCCACCAGCTCGAGGGCGACATCATCTGCTACGTCGACGCGGACATCAAAAACATCCATCCGCGTTTCGCGACGGGTCTGGTGGCCCCGCTTATCCATCATGACAGGATGCAGTACATCAAGGCCTTCTATGACCGCCCCCTTGCCTTCTCCCAGGGAATCCGACCCTCCGGAGGCGGGCGCGTCACGGAAATCCTCATCCGCCCCCTCTTTTCCCTTTTCTTCCCGGAGCTGACCGCCCTGATCCAGCCGCTTTCCGGGGAATATGCGGTCCGTCGCGGGGTGCTCGAAAGCATACCCTTCCCCATCGGGTACGGGGTCGAGACCTCCCACATCATCGATGTCTACATGAAACACGGTCTCGGCGCCTTCGGCCAGACGGACCTGGACCAGCGCGTCCACCGCAACCAGTCCACCCTCGACCTCGGGAAAATGTCCTTCGGCATCCTCCAGAGTTTCCTCAAGCGGATGGAATCCTACAACCTCGCTGAACGGCTTCCGGAAATGTCCAGCACCTTCCGCCAGTTCCAGGCGGAGGGCAACCGCTACGAGCAGGTCCTGCGCGAGATCGTCGAGGAGGAGCGCCCGCCCATGATCGAGATCCCGGAATACCGCCGCAAATTCGGTATTCCCGATCCCACTACACAAAAATAGGCATGCGCCTGGCCATCGTCCACTACCATCTCCGCAGGGGGGGCGTGACCCGCGTCATCGAGTCCGCCCTGCAGGGGCTGAAGGGCCGGGTGGAGGCGGTGGTGGTGCTCTCCTCGACCGGGGCCGAGGACCCCCTGCCCTGCCCGGTGGCCGTCGTCCCGGAGCTCGCCTACACGGATCACGCCGCGGCCGCGGTCGCGGAGGCGCTTTGCGAGGGCCTCCGAAAGGGCGCCCGGGAGGCCCTCGGCGGCGATCCGGACCTGTGGCACATCCACAACCACAGTCTCGGGAAGAATGTGAATTTTCCCGAGGCCATGCGGCGCCTTGCCGGCGACGGGGCTCGCCTGCTGCTGCAGATCCACGACTTCGCGGAGGACGGGCGGCCCGGCAACTACAGCCGGCAGCGTGAGCCCTACACCGAGGGGGTCTTCCCCGGCCACGACGCCTCGCTGTATCCCCTCGCCCCGCAAATCGGCTATGCCGTCCTCAACGGGCGGGACCGGGAAATCCTGCTCCAGGCCGGCGTTCCCGCGGAGCGGCTTTTCCTGCTCCCGAACGCGGTCACCACCCCGCCACTACAGGATGCGGAGGAACCGGAAACAGGCGAAACGCCGCTCATCCTGTACCCGACCCGGGCCATCCGGCGCAAGAACCTCGGTGAACTGCTTCTCATGGCGACGGCCTTCCGCTCCCACCGGTTCGCCACTTCCCTTTCACCGAAGAACCCGCAGTGGGCGTCCTTTTACCGCGGCTGGGTGGACCTCGCAAGGGAACTCGACCTGCCGGTGCGATTCGCCCTCGGGGAACAACCGGGCCAAACCTTCGGAAAGCTGGTCGCAAGCGCCCGGGCCATGGTCACCACCAGCGTCGGCGAGGGCTTCGGCCTGGCCTTCCTGGAGCCATGGCTCTTCGGCAAACCGGTCTGCGGGCGCGACCTGCCCGAGGTCACCATGGATTTCCGGGAAAACGGCATTGTCCTTGCGGACCTCTACGAGACCTGGAAGGTGCCCGTCGGTCTGCTGCAACTGGACACCTTTCACCAGCGTTTTTTCGACAAGGTAAACAGTGTGTACGCCACCTATGGGAAATCCTTTCCCCGCGAACGCCTCCGCACGGTGTGGGAGGAACTGCTCGAGGGGGACCGGATCGACTTCGGCCTCCTCGATGAGACGGCCCAGGCCGAGGTGCTGCGCGGCCTGGCCCTGAAAAAAGGAGGGGACATTCCCGGGCGTCCCCTCGACCTTGCGGAGCTCGATTCCTCCGTCATCGGGGCGAACGCCCGGCGCATCCGCGAAGCCTACGGGATCGACCGCTACGGAAAGAGCCTGCATGAAATCTACCACCGGCTTCTCGAGGCCGGGCCGGCGGCTCCCTCCGCGCTGGATTCCAACCGCATCCTGGAGGGTTTTCTCGACCTGAAGCGGTTCCGCCTGCTCAGGACCTGACCGGTCCGGGACAGGCCCGGAGCTGTATTCATTCCGCCACGACGGTGGCTTCAAGCGGCATGCCGCCCCCGAGGGCGACGGACCGGCCGACCGGCAGGCAGCCCCCCGCGTGCACCTTGTATTCGCCCGGGACGAAGAATCGCTCGCCATCCTCATTGTAGCGGAAAAATCCCTTCCCGGACAACTCGAGACGGACCTCCTTGCGCTCCCCCGGTTCGAGGCGGACCTTCACCACCCCGGCCAGGGTGAAGCGCGGGTCGTCGGGTTTCCGGTCCGTGCGGGTGATATAGGCCTGAACCACCTCGTGACCGGCCATCTCCCCGGTGTTTTCCACCGTGACCACCGCTTCCAGCGGCTCGTCCTTGGCGATTGATGCGGTGCTCAAACGCAAATCGGCGTAGGAGAAGGTGGTGTAGCTGAGACCAAAACCGAAGGGATAGAGCATTTTCCCCTCCTCCATGAAACGGTAGGTCCGCCCGTGCATGCTGTATTCCTCGTAGGGCGGCAGGTCCTTGACGGAGTTGGGAACCGACACCGGCATGCGCCCGCTCGGGGAAACCTCGCCGAACAAAACCTTGGCGATGGCGCTTCCGCCGGCCTGCCCGGGATACCAGACCTGCAACACGGCGTCCGCCTCCCTGTGGATTTCCGGAATGGAAATGTGCGAACCGCCGAAAAGGATGACCACCAACCGGGCCTTGCTCCCGTCCTCCCGGAGGCGCTTGATCATGGCCTGCAGGTAGTCGACCTGGTTGGCCGGAAGACTGGTATCGACACGGTCACCACGATGCTCGGACTGGATGGCGTCCCCCTCCTCGCCCTCGATGTTCGGGTCGATCCCCATTGCGGCGACGACCACATCCGCCTGCGAGGCCTCGCCGGTGGACCAGTCCATGTCGTTCGGGTTGGGACGGTCCACGAGGCAGCCCTTCCGGTAGTCGATGCGCAGGTCGGGGGGAGCCTGTTCGGCGATCCCCTCGAGCAGGGTGCTCATCCGTGTTCCCAGGCCGAAGTAGTTTCCCATCAGGGCCTCGACACTGGCCGCGTGGGGTCCCACCACGACCATGTAGCGGTCCGTCGGGCGAACCGGCAGGGCCCGGTCGCGGTTTTTCAGGAGAACGAGCGACTGCAGGGCCGTTTCCATCGCCAACTCCCGGTGCTCCGGCGAATCCACGACATCCATTGGGATGGAGGCATAGGGCACCTGTTCCTCCGGATCAAACAGTCCCAGCTTGAACTGGGTCCGCAGGAGGTTGGCCAGGGCCGCGTCCACATCGGCCTCGCTGCACAGGCCCGTGTTCACGGCATCGAGCAGGGCGTCGCAGTAGACGCTGCCACAGTTCAGGTCGCACCCGTTCTTCAGGGCGAGGGCGGCCGACTCCTCGACGGTCGCGGTGACCTTGTGGTGGGTGTGAAAATCCCGGATCGCCCAGCAGTCGGAGACCACATGCCCCTTGAAACCCCAGCGCTCGCGGAGGATCTTTTTCAGGAGCAGTTCGCTTCCGCAGCAGGGCTCGCCGTATACCCGGTTGTAGGCCCCCATCACGCTCTCCACACCCTCGTCGACAAGGCGGCGGAAAGCCGGCAGGTAGGTTTCCTCGAAATCCTTTTCCGGAGGGTGCGCGTCAAAGGTGTGCCGGTCCTTCTCCGGACCGCTGTGCACCGCGTAATGCTTGGCACAGGCCGCCGTCTTCAGGTACCTTGGATCCTTGCCCTGCAACCCGCGCACAAAGGCCGCGCCCATTTCACCGGTGAACCAGGGATCCTCGCCCCAGGTTTCCTGTCCCCGTCCCCAGCGGGGATCCCGGAATAGGTTGATGTTCGGGGTCCAGAAGGTGAGTCCCTGGTATTGCTGGCGGCTGCCGCGGCGGGCGGCCTCGTGATGCTTGGCCCGGGCCTCGGTGCTGATCGCGTCGGCCACGCGCTCCACCAGGGGAGCGTTGAAGGTCGCGGCCATCCCGATGGCCTGGGGAAACACAGTCGCCTTTCCGGCACGTCCCACCCCGTGCAGGGCCTCGTTCCACCAGTTGTAGGCCGGGATTCCCAGGCGTTCCACAGCCGGCGCGTTGTAGCGCAGAAGACTGCACTTTTCCTCGAGGGTAAAGCGCCCGAGCAGGTCCTTCACCCGCTCCTCGATCGGCAATCCGGTTTGTTTGTAGGGCTCGTTGGACATTCCCGTATGCTTGAAATGCCCATGATAAGATCAAGAGCCGAATCCATCAATCGGGAAAAAGCTTTTCGGTGAGAACCCGGTAATAGATTTCCACCGGATCCCCATCGATGGTCCCGGTCCAACTGGTCGGGCCAAGGTCTCCTTCGGCCGGCTGCCAGTTGACCCGGTCGGTGCTGAATTCCATGGAATGCGCAACCTGGGCCGGCTCCCAGTGGATCGAAAGCATGCCCTGCGGCGTCAAGGTGACCTGCGTGATGCGCATGGGCTCCCGGTTGGGAAGGATGGAACCGAAATGCAGGTCGTCGGTGTTTCCCACATGATAGGACCCACCCTCAAGGAGGCTGTCCATTTCGATCGTTTTCACCCAGGTTCCCGTTTCCCCCGGATCACCAATCCAGCCGACAAACTCATGGTTCACCGAATTCCGGTGTTCGGCCAGCAGCGACCCGTCCCCGGCGTAGAAACGCGTGATCGAATTCGTGTTCCAGTTCCTTTGCACAGCCGCCCGGTGCTGCGGCTCGGAAAAGACGATCTGGTAACGGCTTTGGCCATCGGGCAGGCCGGTTGAACTCCGGGTTCCGGTGATTTCATTGGTACCGCTGGGAGTGCTGGAAACAAAGGAGTACGGCAAAACGCAGACCGGATAATCGACATCCATCATGGAAGGATAGCGCTGCTGGGTGGTCTTCAGGGTCAAGACCACGCTGCCGGGATCCATCTCCCGGAGGGGACCGGCGTTCCGGTCTTCGAAATCGATCACCGTGTCCCCGAGATACGCGACGAACTGCTGGAACAATTCCTCCGCTTCGCTCCCGTGAACCAGCCCGATCATGCCCCCGCCGTCGGGATTGGCCGTCCCAAAGAACAGGTCGTCGGAGTCGCCGACCTGGTAGGCGCCGTCATACACCCCGTCCATGACCACTTTTGCGACCCATTCATCCTCGTCCGGGCCGCCCGCCATCCAGCCGACAAACTCGTTGCCCTGGGTATTCCGATGCTCCCCCAGGAGAACCCCGGAGGGATTGTAGAAACGGGTTATGGAAGAGGTGTTCCAAGCACGAAGCAGGCCGACCCGCCCCTGCGGTTCGGAAAATGTGATCTCGTAACGGTTTTGCCCATCCGCGCCGCCGGATGCGGACCCGGCGCCGATGATTCCCTGCGAACCGGAATTGCCACTGCGGACCGTTACCGGATAATCGACCGCGACACTCGGCGGGGGCCAGCGTTTTTCCGTTGTCTTGAACGTAAGGACAACGCCCCCGATCTCATATTCACCCAGCGTTCCGGCGGTGAAATCCGGCGCCTCAAAATCGAGGTGAATGTCGCCGACCCGGTCCACCAGTTCCTCAAATTCGGCCCGGGCGTCCGGCCCGTACACGATCTCGCCTCCGATGGCGGTAAGACCGGTGGCGAAAACAAAAGCCAGCGCGATGGCCCAATGGCGACAAGGGATGATTGATCTTCTCATTTTCAAAATTATGGCTGGGCAAGGATCCTAGGGACCGTAAACCGAACAGGCAAGCCTAAGCCGAATGGCACTCGGTTAAGAATCGACCGGCAATCCGTCCCGCCCCAGGGGCGGGTCTGGATTTTTGGACAATTTCCAAGATGTCGCGACCCGGAAATGGCCCCAATGGGGCCCTATGCCACAGCCCGGGGAAATTCAGGATAAACATGCAAAGCCCCAACGGGGCGACTATTCAAAAGTCACAAAAACAGGTTCATCGTGGAATTTTGTGGAAATCTCATCGCGGCGGACGGTGCGTCTTGACGGCCAAAGGCCGGATTCCATACCAGAAGCCCAGCCCGGATCCCGCGTAGCCCGCAAGGGCGAAGCGGGAGCAGGGCTGGGTGATGGATACAATCCCGGGTG
>JBNGDP010000049.1:0-23855 GCA_049975345.1 Oceanipulchritudo sp.
ACCCGATCCTGTGGCCATGGATGCGGAGTCCTTCCTGAAAGTCAGCGACCAGTTTCGCCTCGGGGAACTGGTGACCGAGCTGCCCCATCCGGAAACAACCGGACTCGCGGAACTCTCCCGCGATGACCTGCCCGAAGCCATCCGGGCCTTTCATTCCGTGGACCGGCTGATGATGCAGGGGGTGATGGCATCCCTGGATCCACTGCCGGGACTCGTCACCGCAATGTCCCGGACCCTTGCCCGTGGAGGGCGGATTTTCATCGCCGGCTGCGGGGCCACAGGCAGGCTGGCCCTTTCCCTGGAAACCCTTGCACGGGAGGCGTGGCTGACGTCTGCCACGCGGGAACGGATCATCGGATTCATGGCGGGAGGGGATGCGGCCTTGATCCGCTCCATCGAGAGTTTTGAGGATTACCCGGAGTACGGGGCGAGGCAATTGAAGGAGCTCGGGTTTCAGGCAACGGACCTTCTTCTGGCCGTTACCGAGGGCGGGGAAACCCCCTTCGTGATCGGGGCCTGCCTGGAAGCGGCCGGCATCGCAACGGAACCGCCATGGTTCCTTTTCTGCAATCCCCCGGACCAGCTGTGCCGGCTCGCGGAACGGTCGAAACAGGTCCTCACATCGCCCTCGGTGTGTTCCTTCTTCATCGATACGGGGCCCATGGCCCTGGCCGGCAGCACGCGCCTGCAGGCCACAACCGCGCAAATGCTGGTGACGGGTGCCGCCCTCACCGAGGCCTTCGGAAGGGGCGCCGCCATGGATTTGATCCGCGCCTTCGACGGAATGCTGGCCGCCCACAATCCGCAGGCACTCGCCCCCTTCATTGAGGAGGAGGCCCGAACCTATGGGAACGGCGGCCTTGCCCTGTATCAGACGGACCGCTACGGCATAACGGTCCTCACCGACACCACGGAACGGTCCCCCACCTTTTCCCTTGCCCCATTCGAAAGCCGTTTGCGCAGGGCCGATCCCGCAAGCTGGTGTTATCTTTCCCTCCCCCACGCGGCGGACGCGGTGGAAGCCTGGGAGGCCCTGCTTCACCGGAAACCGCGAACGCTCGAGTGGCCCGCACTGGAGGGGCGGGGTTCGCGGCAGAATCTCCTCGGGCACGATATCTCCCGCCAGGCGGAGGATTGGCGGGCAGGGCGCTGGCCGGATAAAGCCCAGCATCCATACCGGATAACGGGGAAAAGCACGGTTCTCGAATTCCCTCCTCATCGCCTCGACCTGGGTCAGGCGGGAAAACCGCTCCTGCTCCGGCATCTTTTGTTGAAGTGCTGCCTGAACCTGCAGAGCACGCTCGTGATGGGCCGTCTCGGACGCTTTGAAAGCAACCTCATGACAAGGGTACGGCCCAGCAACCACAAGCTGATTGACCGGGCCGCGCGGCATAATCAACATCACCACCGGCAAAGGACCGGGAAGGATCTCCCCTACGAGGAGGCGGTGCGCCGGGTCTTCCGCGAACTCGGCAAAAAATAAACGGAAGGGAGGCCGCCTTCCGTTCAGGGGGATAGGAAGAATCGCAGGGATTCTCCAGGCTTGTTTATTCTGTTGCTGGTAGTATCACGCTGAAGCGGGCGCCTCCTTCAGGTAAATTCTCAAAATGGACGGTGCCCATGTGGGCATCCACGATCCGCCGGCAAATGCACAGTCCCAGGCCCGTGCTCTTTTCCCCGCCGGTTGGCAGGTTCGAGGTTTTCCCGAACTCCATGAAAAGCTGGCCCGCCTCCTTTTCGGGGATTCCCGGCCCGGTGTCATCCACGCACAGGACCACCGAGGAGCCCTGCCGGCCGACCCGCACGGTCACCTTTCCTCCCGACGGGGTGAACTTGATGGCGTTGCTGATCAAATTGTCCGCCACGCGCCGGATCTGCTGACGGTCCATGGGCGCGTCCGGGATGTCCTTGTCGCATTCGAAGGACAAGGCGATGTTCTTGCGTTCCGATTCTCCCCGGAACAGGGGAACCAGGTTGCGGACCAGTTCGACCAGGTTGAACGGTTCCTTGTGCAGCTTGAGGTCGACCTTGTCGAGCGTGGAAAGGTCGAGGAGTTCATTCAAAAGGGAGACAACACTGTTGCCGGCTTCCTCGATGCAATCCACGATCTCGCGCTGGCTTTCGCTGAGGTTGGCGCAGTCCTCCTTGAGGAATTCCGCCAGGCCGGCGATGGCCGCCACGGGATTGCGCAGGTCATGGGAGGCGATTCGAAGAATGCGGTCTTTCGTCTTGTTGAGGTGCTTCAGCTCAAGGATGTGCTTTTCCCGCAGCTGGGCCAGTTTCCGGACACGCAGGTGGGTGCGGATCCGGGTCAGGCTTTCGGCGGGATGGAAAGGCTTGACGATGTAGTCGATGGCGCCGCACTTGAAGCCGGCGACAATTTCCTCACGCTCTCCCTTTGCGGAAAGGAAAATGACGGGAAGATGGTCATTGGCGGAATCCGCCTTCAGGTGACGACAGGCTTCCATGCCGTCCATACCGTCCATGGAGACATCCATGAGGATCAATTCCGGATCCACCTCATGGACCAGCCAAAGGGCTTCCTCGCCGGATTTTGCCTCGAAAACATCGAACCCGTCCTTCTTGAGAAAGAAACTGATCTGCCGGCGTGCCATGGCGCTGTCGTCGACAATGAGGATCCGGCTGCCCAGCATGTCCTCGTCGGCAAGGGGAGGCAGACCGCTCTGGGCTAAATCCTCTCCGGCCCCCTCGATGGCGAAGGTATCGACAAGGTATTGCTCGATTGACTTGCGCAGGTCGCGACGGGCCAGGGAATGCCCCTCGCGGATCAGGCGGCCCAGCATCATGCTTGCCATGGCCAGCACCTCGCGCTGGTCGACATTTCGCTGGAGGAGCGGCTGGATCTCATCCACAATGGAAAGGACAAGGGAATAATACTCCTTGAAGGGTTCCTGCTGGGTCCCCGGCCCGGACTTTATGGCTTTTCTTTGCTTAAATGGATTCATGCCTTCTTCCTATCCGGGATCGGATGTTACCACATCGTACCTGAGATTACCATTGGGTATTTACCTGACGTGTCACGAAAAATGACCTGACAAAGGGTGTTTTCCTGATTTTGGTCCCAAAAGACCCACAATCGCGGTGGTTCCCGCGCCGAGAAGGAGGAGCCAGGTCCAAGCCAGGGGAAGGCGGCCGCTCTCGATGAGCCAGAGGCCGAGAACAGCGACGGCGGTTCCGCACAGCATGGCGATCACATTGAGCCGGTCGGAGCCCCGGCGGCTGAACCGTCCCAGAAGGAACACCCCGAGCAGGCTCCCGTAGGTGAGGCTGGTAATCTTGAAGGCCAGCCAGAGAAAGGATCCGCTGCCGCGCAAGGACCAGGCCATGGCCATCAAAAGGACGGCGAAGATCACCGTCGTCCCCCGGCTGATCCACAGCCAGCGGGCGGGAGCAAGGGGCCGGCGAACCAACGGCTGGAGGAGATCGCGAACCGTGGAGGCGCTCAACGCAGCCATGGCGGAATCGAGGCTCGACATGGCGGCGGCCAGCACTCCGGCGAGGAGCAGCCCCCGCAACCAGGCGGGAATACCGGTGGTCATGAAATGGGAAAAGGCCTTGTCCCCGTCCGGAACAAACACCCCGTCCAGGAACCGTGTTGGAAAATACGGATCCGGGAAAACCTGGAAATAGGAATGCAGGGCAACGCCGAGAAAGAGGAAAAGGGCGGCCACGGGCAGGGCGATAAACCCGCTCACGATGAGGCTGCGCCGGGCGAGGCTGCTTGTGCGGCTGGCGAGGAGCCGCTGGGCCATGTCCTGGTCCGTCCCGAGGGCGGCCGCCGTGCTCGCGAAACCGAAGAGCATGGCGGTGAAGAGCCACTGGGGGTCATTCAGCCAGGCCAGGAGGCCGCGGCTACCGGGAACAAGCCGGATCATCTCCCAGCGTCCGGAAGCCGCGGCGGTTTCCCAGAGTTCCGTGGGGCCGACGCGGGAGAGCAGCCAGAAGGAGGCCGCCAACCCGGCGGAAATGAAAACGACGGCCTGGATGCAATCGGTCCAGATGACGGAGCGGATTCCTCCGAGGAAGGTGTAGCCCAGGGTCACGCTGCCGAAAATGAGGAGGCTCCATCCAAAGGGGATTCCGAGAATCACCGAAAACCCGGTCACGGCAATCATGAGGCGCACCCCGGAGGCAAGGAGACGGGTGAGGAGGAAATACAGGGAGGCGGTGTACTGGGTCTGCCCGCCAAAGCGGGCGCGCAGGTATTCATAGATACTCAGGCACTTGGCCTGGTAAAAGACCCCGATGAAGACCGTTGCGACAAAGATCCGGGCGAGAAAGCTGCCGAAGCCGAACTGCAGATAGGTCATGTTTTCGGAAAATCCCACTCCGGGGACCGCCAGGTAGGTGGCCGCGCTGACCTCGGTGGCGACCAGCGAGCCCAGTACGGCCCACCAGGGAACCTGCCGCCGGCCGACGAAATAATCCTCCACGTCCGCTTCATTCCGGCCCTTGAACCAGCCCACGGAGAGGATGAGCAGGAAATATCCGCCGATGATGCTCAGCTCGAACCCGCCCACATCCTCACCTGAAAAGATTGTATTTCAAAATGGCGTAAAGGGCGCGGATCCCATCCTTCCATCCGATCTTTTTCCCCTCCGCGTAGGTGCGTCCATAGTAGGAAATGCCGACTTCATAGATCCGGCAATTCAGGCGGGCCACCTTGGCGGTCACTTCCGGCTCGAAACCGAAGCGGTTCTCCTCGATGCGGATCTGCTCGAGGACCTCACGCCGGAAAACCTTGAAGCAGGTTTCCATATCCGTGAGGTTGATATTGCTCAACATGTTTGAAAAGAGGGTCAGGAAGCGGTTCCCGACCATGTGCCAGAAGTAGACCACACGGTGGGGGCGGCCGCCCATGAAACGGGATCCGAAAACGACGTCGGCGTTTCCCTGCAGGATGGGCTCGATGAGCAGCGGATATTCGCGCGGGTCGTACTCAAGGTCGGCATCCTGCACGATCACCACCTCACCCGCGACCCGGCTGAAGCCGGTCCGCAGGGCCGCGCCCTTGCCGAGATTGGTTTCATGATGGACCACCTTGACCAGTGGATCGGATTCGAAATCCATGAGCAGTTGCCGGGTCCCGTCACTTGAACAGTCGTCCACGACGACAATTTCCTGAATGTCGACCGGCGAGCCCTTGACCCGTTCAACCAGTTTGCGGATCGTGTTCTTCTCGTTGAAACAGGGGATGACCACCGAGACTCTCATCGGCTGGGAGAATGAAACATTGTTTCTATGGTTGGCAATTTTCGAATTTCAGCCAGAATTTCCCGATAATGGTTGGTTTCCGACAGATCAAATCCCCCGGGGTGTGGATGTGCCTGGTATTGGTCGGCCTTCCGGGGATCGCGGAAGAGGAAGCGCCTTCGCGGGAGCCGACCATTGTCGCCCGCTCCCCTTTCATTCCGCCGGGGTTTTCACCAGCCGGCGAGACCCAACGGGCTGTCGCCCAACAGGGCACCCCGGGCAATTACGAGTTCCGCGGCGTGTACCAGCTCGAAAACAAATACCGCTTCCTTGTGCGGGACCGGCGGTCGAACAACGGAAACTGGGTCGAGCTGGGACAGGCCCACGAGGGATACGAGGTGCGCTCCTTCAATCCGGAAACGAGCACCCTGATCCTGTTTTTCAACAATTCCGAAAATGAATTGAAGCTGAGGGACCTGGAGGCCAACCCGACACCGATGCCGGTGAGCCAGGCAGCGACAACGGCCGCGCGGAAGGTGGAGCCCACACCGCGGCCGACGCGGCGGGTGATCCGCCCGGCTTCCCGGACGGCGGCCGTCACTCCCCCGGAGCGGGACACGGGGGGCACCCCGCCCCCGCCCCCGGCCTGGCTGCAGAAGCTCCGCGAGGAATCGGAAACAAGGCGCGCCGAGGCCATGAAGGAAAATCCGGACCTCTCCCTGGAAACCGAAGGTCCGCCGCCGCCCCCCGGGGGCTGAAGCTTGACGATTGCGGCTCCGTCCGGCATCACTGGTTGGGTATGGCGGAGCTAAGCCTTGCACAACCAAGGGAGCAGTTGCTGGACAGCGGTCAGGTAACCGCCGCCCGTTGCATTGAAGTCTCGGTTTGTGATGCCGTCCACTTCCGCCTTCTTTCGCCGTTCCCGATCTTTGAGATGATCGGGATGCGCCTGAACCAGCGTCATCCGGGAAAATTCGAGGGATTCACGGCTTCCCGGGGGGAGGTCGAGCGCACCATGCGGGGATCCAGCCTGCCGGACAAGATTGCCGCCTGCTGCACGCGCAACCCGGACTGGCTGGACGACCGGCAGGTCTTGTACGGCACGGAGCTGGAAGTCTGGATGGATCTCTCCTACCCAAATCCCTGGTGTCTCGACCTGTATCATTCCATCTTGATGGCTGGAAAGGCCTTTACCATTCCGAGGCTGGGTCCGTTCACAAACAACTTCCACGCGCTGTTGATGGAGAAAAACGGGTATGAGCTGATCTCGGAACCGATGCCTCCGGAGCAGACCGTGCAGATCCTCGTTGGGGAGCATCCGTACGCCAAGGATGGGCAATTGGTCCTCGAGACGCCGAGAAGGGGCTACCGGGTGCATCCATTCGCCTCGGAACCGGACCTGGGGAGCCTCCTGGCCAACGGCATTCTCGAAAAGGCGTTGGAGGAGGACTCGGCAAACGGGATGAAAGAGCTGGCCTACCAACCCCGCTCCCTTGGCTACCGGATCTTCGGACCAAGCCTGGTCCTCCTGCTCCAGTCTCTTTTTGACCATGCGGGTCCGGTAGCGTTTACCGGACCGGGGGCGGAGTACCTGACCGGCCTGGCACGGTCCGTACAGGCATTCTGGCCCATGATGCCGGAAATCCGTGATCCGGGGAAAGGGGCGAAACCGTTTTCCCTGTTTTCCATGGAGGAAGTGGAGCAATCCCTGTTTCCCGATCCCGACTTGCCGGACGGGCAGACCATTCTCCAGTTTTACGACCTTCAGCCTGGGGAGCTGGTTCTTCCAGTATTGAAGCTCTTCCTGGCCGGATTTCTTGAAGGTCCGGCGGCCGGGCGGATCCGCGAATCCGCCTCCCGTTTCGTGCGGGATTATGCCTGCATGACGAGAGGCTTGCAGATCAACCTGCCCGCGGCCCCCGTGGCCCGTTGCTGGCGCGAAACGATTCTCTCCCCCGAGGAGGATTTCCTTGCATGGGTAAGCGTCGGCCATCCTCTTCCCGGATTCAGGCCGTCGGGCTTTCCCTGGGAGCTGCGGAGAATGGTCACCGCTGGCCCCTGGCCCAGCGCCAGCTATGAATTGGCCCGCCCGTTTTGGCGATGGTGGGTGAAACGGAGCGCCCGGGAACAGGTGCGGAGCATCCGTGAAGCCCGGGAAAGTTGCTGAAGCGGACGTATCAGACGGCAAAGCTTTCCCCGCAGGAACAGCTGGCTTTCGCGTTGGGGTTGTTGAATTTGAACCCACCGGATACCAGCTGGTCGGAGTAATCCAGCGCCATTCCCTTCAGGTAAAGGGCGCTTCTGGTGTCAATGAGGATGCCCGGTCCCGCGGTTTGCACCAGCAGGTCGCCGGATTTCGGCTGGGATACAAACTTCAGCTTGTAAGCCAGCCCGCTGCAGCCCCCACCGGTCACCCGGACCCGCAGGTAGGGGCCCCCGTCTTCACGGTCCTGGAGGGAGCGGAGCTTGGCCACGGCCGCTTCCGTAACCTTGACCAGGCGGTCGTCGACCAGACGGACCCCCGCGGGAAGAGTGGATGATTCAGTGGGCATGGAAACGGTACTGTACCTGTAATCCGTCAACTTTCAACACCCGTCCTTGCAAGGGCGTAACGCCGGGCCAGGGCGAAGGCGTGGGCGAAACTGCCTGTTCTGGCGATCCCCTTGCCGGCGATTCCAAAGGCCGTTCCGTGGTCCGGGCTGGTGCGGATGTGTTTCAGCCCGAGGGTGACGTTCACCGCGCAATGGAATTCAAGGGTCTTGACCGGGATCAATCCCTGGTCGTGGTAGAGGGCGATCACATAGTCGAACTCACCCTCGCGCTGCCGGTGGAAAACCGTGTCGGGCGGGAGGCATTCCGTCAGCCCTGGATAGAGTTTTCGCAAAACCGCAAGGCGTGGATTGAGCAAATCCCTCTCCTCGGTTCCCAGAAGCCCCCCCTCGCCGGCATGCGGATTAAGCCCGCAAACCGCGATCCGCGGGTCGGGGTGCCCCTCCAGTTCGGCCCACTCAACGGCGTGGAGAACCGCCCGGTCCAGTAAATCCGGTTGTTCACGGAGATGCCGGGAGACCCCCTCCAGGGGCTCGTGCCAGGTGACCAGGACGACCCTGAGTTCCTCTCCGGCAAAGGCCATGGAGGGCTTCCCTCCCCATGCCTCGGCAAAAAACTCGGTCTGCCCGGGAAAGGGATACCCCACCGCCTGCAGGGATTCCTTGCTGACCGGAGCGGTGACGACCGCGGAAAAGCGCCCCTCCAGACAGCCGTCGCGAGCGTGGTGGAGGGCCTCCCAGGCAATCGTGGCGCTCTCATTCGTCGGCTGGCCGGCGGCAAAAGGTCCCTGCGCGGACCGGCAGGGAATGCCTTCACATCCCAAAAGGTCGATCCATTCGGGCGGACCGATCAGACAGACATGCTCCCGGTTGCCGGGATTTTCCTGAAGCCAGCGGTGAATGACCTCGGGCCCGATGCCGGCGGGATCCCCACAGGTGATGGCGATCGGTTTCATGCCGGCTCCCCCCCGCGGCTTTTCCGGGGACGCATCATTCCCTTGCGGCTTTCCCCGGCAATGAATTCCAGGAAGCGTTTTCCCTCCGCCGTGGCGGGTAGGCCGTCCTTCAGGGCTCCTTCAGCAAGGACCCGCGGCCGGCCCTCGAAGCCGAAGACCATGTGATAGAGCTTCTTGAGTTCGCGGAGGGTCTCCCGCGGGACACCGCGGCGCTGCAAGCCCACCAGGTTGAGCCCGATCAGCTCGTTGCGTTCGGACATCATGCAGAAGGGCGGCACATCCTGGCTGACGCGGGCAACCCCCCCCACCATGGTGGATTCCCCGATCCGGCAAAACTGGTGGACAGCGGCGGTGCCCCCGATGAAAGTGTGGTCGCCCACCGTTACCTTGCCCGCAAGGAGAACGGCATTGGCGAGGATGACATGGGACCCGAGGCGGCAATCGTGGCCGACGTGGCTTTCCGCCATGAGAAAGCAATGGTCGCCGATCTCGGTAAAGGCCCCTTCCACGGTGGCCCGGTTGACGGTCACCCCCTCGCGGAACGTGACCCGCTCCCCCACCCTGACCCCGCTGGGTGTTTTCGGGTTGAATCCGAGATCCTGCGGCAGCCCGCCGATGACGGCGTGGGCATCGACCACGCACCCCTTTCCCAGAATCGTCCCGCTGCGGATCACCGCGTGTTCACGGATGACACACCCCTTCCCGATCTCCACCCCGTCCTCAATGACGGCATAGGGGCCAACCACCACATCCTCCGCCATGCGGGTCGCCTCGTGGATCACTGCTGTCGGGTGCTGTTTCATTACGGGTCCTTAGTCCTTGAATAGTCCCATCTGGGAATCGTTGAGGAGGTCGTAGTTTTTCAAAACGCGGAGAATCTGGAGAAACTCGCTTTTCTGGTAACTGCGGTTGACCTCGACCTTCTGGATAATGTCGAGGAGCATGGCCCGGAAGCTGATGATCCCGTCCACTCCCTTGTCGCGCAGGAGCTGGATGCTCTCGCTCCGGTAGGGCTCGCTGGTGGGAAGGCCGGGGAGGACCAGGATGCGTTTCAGGTCGTGCGCCTTGTCAAAGCTGGTGTCGGTCTCCTTGAAGCTGTCCTCGATGGTCTTGGCCACGCTTTTCTCGAGGAACTTGAGAATCTCCGAGCTGCTTTTCAAAAGGGTCGGGGTAAACCGGTGAATGGTGTGCCAGGCCTTCACCACGACCACGGCCCGGTGGATGTAGGGCAGTTCGGAGGCAAAGAGCAGGAAATTCGGTTCCCGGTCGCCGGGCGCATAGGTTGGATTGTAGACCAGCAGGTCAATTTCCTCTTCCGCCACCTTCCGCCGCGCCTGCACCTGGTACTTGCGGACCTGGCGGACAAGGAAACCGTGCAGTTCGAAATATTCGCGGACGATGTTCTCGTCGAATCCCGACATGCCCGCCAATCAAGGGCATCCGGAGGAAAATGGCAAATGCTTACCGTCCCTTGCTTTCCTTGATGATCTTCTGGACGACGGCGAAGCGGGCCTGGGTCTCGAGCTGTTCGAGCACTTCCGGATCCTCGCCGCTGCGGCGGGCCTCCTCGAGTGCCTCGGTGGCACGGAGCCGGGCTTCCTCAAGGGCCCCGTAATCGATGTCCTCCACCTCGATGGCGGCCTCGGTGAGGACGCGGACATGGTCCGCGATGACCTCGATGAATCCCTTGTCGATGGCAATCGACTCGGCGTTGCCCCCCTTGAAATAGCGCAACTCGCCCGGTTCGATCATCGCCATGAGGGGGATGTGGCCAGGCAGGACATCGATCTCCCCGCCGGCCTCGGTGGGCAGGACGACATGGTCCACCTCTTCGGCGAGAACCTTCCGCTCGGGAGTGACGATTTCGAGTTGCAGGGGCATGGCAATCAACCGTTGTTTTCGTGGGCCGTGAGGACCTCTTCGATTCCGCCCTTGTAGGCGAAGTCGTTTTCATCCACGTGGTCGAGTTCCCCGTCAAGGATCATCCGGAAGCCCTTGACCGTGTCCTCCAGGGAAACGATCTTGCCGGCGAAGCCGGTGAAGACCTCGGCCACGTTGAAGGGCTGGGAAAGGAATTTCTGGATTTTGCGGGCCCGGAACACCGTCAGCTTGTCCTCGGGAGACAGCTCGTCGATACCCAGGATGGCGATGATATCCTGAAGGTCCTTATAGCGCTGGAGGACCGACTGCACGCCGCGGGCCACCTCGAAGTGCTCTTTTCCGACAACCGCCGGGTCGAGGGCGGTGGAAGTGGAGGAAAGCGGGTCGACCGCCGGGTAGATTCCCAGTTCGGCGATACGGCGCTCCAGCACGATGGTCGAGTCCAGGTGGGCGAAGGTGTTCGCGGGTGCGGGGTCCGTCAGGTCGTCCGCCGGCACATAGACCGCCTGGAAGGAGGTAATGGATCCGTTTTTCGTCGAGGTGATGCGCTCCTGCAGGTTGCCCATTTCCGAGGCGAGGGTCGGCTGGTAGCCCACCGCGGAGGGCGAGCGGCCCAGCAGCGCGGAAACTTCCGAACCGGCCTGGGAGAAACGGAAGATATTGTCGATGAAGAGGAGGACATCGAGCCCCTTTTCGTCACGGAAATACTCCGCCATGGAAAGGCCGGAGAGGCCGACGCGCATGCGGGCCCCGGGGGGTTCGTTCATTTGGCCGTAACAAAGGGCGACCTTGGATTTCTCGATGTTTTTCTGGTCGATGACCCCGGCATCCGACATCTCATGATAAAGATCGTTTCCCTCGCGGGAACGTTCCCCCACCCCGCAGAAGACCGAGTAGCCGCCATAGGACTTGGCGATGTTGTTGATCAGCTCCATGATGACAACGGTCTTGCCGACACCGGCCCCTCCGAAGGCCCCGACCTTGCCGCCCTTGGTGAAGGGGCAGATGAGATCGATCACCTTGATGCCCGTGACCAGGATTTCCGCCTCGGTGGACTGCTCGATGAGAGCCGGCGGGTTCCGGTGGATCGGGTAGCGCTTCTCATACTTGACCTCGCCACGTTCGTCGACGGGGTCGCCGGTGACATTGAAAATCCGCCCGAGGACCCCCTCGCCGACCGGCACCGTGATGGCGTCCCCGGTATCGAGCACGTCCATGCCGCGCACGAGGCCCTCCGTGGTGGACATGGCCACGGAGCGGACGAGGCCCTCCCCCAGGTGCTGCTGTACTTCAAGGGTCAGCGTGGTGGGATTGCCCTGGTATTCATAGTTCACGTGCAGGGCCTGGTAGATGGCGGGAACGGTTTTCGGGTCGAACTGCACGTCGACAACGGCACCGAGTACCTGGAGGATTTTTCCTGTGTTCTGGCTCATGGTTTGGAAAAGGGTGGCATGGAAGGATTAAGATTGAGATCAGGAATAATGGGTTAGCCGGAGTGAAGGGTGGCGGCGGTGATTTCGAGGATTTCCTGGGTGATGCCGGCCTGGCGGGCCTTGTTGTACTGAAGGGTCAGGCTGTCGGTCAGTTTCTTGGCGTTGTCGGTGGCGGCCTTCATCGCCACCATGCGGGCGCTGTGTTCGGAGGCGCGGGCATCGACCAGCATCTGGTAGGCCTCCCGCTTGACGTAGCGCTCCAGCAGGGAATTGAGAATCCGCTCCGGATCGGGCTCGAACAGGAATTCGCGGGAATCCTCGACCAGTTGCCTGTTCTCGGCCTTGGCCACCTCGGCGATGTGTTTCTTGAGGTTGGTCAAGGGCAAGAGGGGCATCAACACCGGCTCCTGGATAAGGGTGTTCTTGAAGCGGGGAAAGAGGACCTCGATGGTGTCGATGCTTCCCTCGTTGAACTGTTCGATCAGGAACTCGATAACCGGGCGCAATTCCTTGAAGTGGGCGGCTTCGGAGACGGGGAAATCGGCTATCAACTCCCGGTTGGTGCGGCTGATGAACTGCCGGGCTTTTCGTCCAATGGTGACAAAGGCGCTTTCATTTCGCTCCAGTTTGGCGACCTCCCGGAAGAGGTTGGCGTTGAGCGCCCCACAGAGGCCGCGATCCGTGGAAATCAGGAGGATCCCGCGCTTTCTTACATCCCGTTGACGGAAAAACGGATGGCTGAAATCTTCCAGCTTGCCGGTCAGGGAGGCCAACATGCGCGCCAGCTGTGTCGCATAGGGCCGGCCCTCGAGGGCCCGGTCCTGGGCCTTTTTCATCTTGGAGGCCGCCACCAGCTGCATGGCCCGGGTGATCTTCTGGGTATTCCTGACCCCCCGGATGCGGTTTCTGATGTCGCGTGTGTTGGGCATTCCTTATCTCCGGTTGCGTGCAGCCATGCGCCCGGTCAGTCCTTCTTGTAGGTGGACTTCCATGCGGAAACGGCTTCCTTGAGGTGCGCCTCCAGTTCGTCGTCGAGTTTCCTCTTCCCGAGGATCTTTTTCAGGAGGTCCTCCCTGCCGGTTTCCAGGTATTCCTGGAGGGAATTGGAAGCAGGCACGATTTCGGAGACCTCGAGATCGTCGAAGAAATCGTTTTGCAGGGCCCAGAGGAGGGCCACCTGGACCTCGACCGGTTTCGGTGAATAGGCGGGCTGCTTGAAGAGCTCGACGGTGCGGGACCCGCGGTCGAGTTGGCGCCGGGTGCGGGCGTCGAGATCGGAACCGAACTGGGCGAAGGCGGCCAGTTCGCGATAGGCGGCCAGCTCCAGCTTGACCTTGCCGGCCACCTGCTTGGTCGCCTTGATCTGGGCGGCGGACCCAACCCGGCTGACGGAGAGGCCGACGCTCACCGCCGGACGGATGCCTTGGTTGAAAAGGTCCGTCTCGAGGAAAATCTGCCCGTCGGTGATGGAAATGACATTCGTCGGGATGTAGGCGGACACGTCCCCGGCCTGCGTTTCAATGATGGGCAGCGCGGTCAGTGAGCCATTGCCGTTTTCCTCGTTGAGGCGGGCGGCGCGCTCGAGGAGGCGGCTGTGCAGGTAGAAGACGTCGCCCGGATAGGCTTCACGGCCGGCGGGCCGCTTCAGGACAAGGGAGATCTGCCGGTAGGCGGCCGCGTGCTTGGAAAGGTCATCGTAGACAATGAGGGCGTCCATCCCGTTCTGCATGAACCATTCGCCCATGGCACACCCGGCAAAGGGGGCCAGATACAGATTGGCGGCGTTTTCGGCCGCGGGAGCCGCGACAATGATCGTGTACTCCAGCGCGCCGGCGCTTTCGAGGGTCTTGATCGTGCGCGCGATCGTCGAGTTTTTCTGCCCGACCGCGACGTAGATCGAATAAACGGGCCGGAAGGAATCGTCGCCGGAGGCGAGGCCCTGCCGGTTTATTTTCGCCTGGTTGAGGATGGTGTCGATGGCGATCGTCGTTTTGCCGGTCTGGCGGTCCCCGATGATGAGCTCGCGTTGTCCGCGCCCGATGGGAATCATCGAGTCGATGGCCATGATGCCGGTCTGGAGGGGCTGGTCGACCGACTTGCGGGGAATGATGCCGGGGGCGATTTTTTCCAGGGGATAGTACTCCTTGGCATCGATCGGACCCTTGCCATCGACCGGTTCCCCGATCGCGTTGACCACGCGTCCGAGCATTTCCCTGCCCACCGGAACGGAGAGCAGGCGTCCGGTCGTTTTGGCCTCGTCCCCTTCCTTGAGCTGGTTGGCATCCCCGAGGCAGACCACCCCGACCTGGTCTTCCTCCAGATTGAGGGCAATGCCGGTGATTCCATGGGGAAACTCGACCATTTCATTGAACATGACCTTGGAGAGGCCCTCCACCTTGCCGACCCCGTCGGCGATCGAGGTGATCATCCCGGTGTTGGTCTGGCTGACCTCGGGCGTCAGTGCGGAAATCTCTTTTTCAATTTGTTCGAGAATGGAGCTCATGGTTGGATAATGGTGACGAAAAAACGGGATTAACGGATTCGGGTAGCCAGGGATTGCAAGCTGCCGGAAAGGGATGCGTCGTAAACCGAATCGCCGAGGCGGGCACGGATCCCCGCGATGAGGTCGGGGTTGGTCCGCCGGACCAGGTGAAGGGGACGGTCGCGTTCCCTTGAAAAATCCGCGACGAGGCGGTCAATGGTTTCGGCCGGCAGCTCCTGGGCGGACTCGATGGTCAGGGTATCCTTCTGGATTTCACGGGAAACCGCCTTGTGAAAGGCCTTCAGGAAGGCTTTCCGGTCAGCCGCTGAACGGCCCGAAAGGAGCTTGGTGAGGGCCGGCCGGATCTGGGCAACCCCCGCCTCGCCGGATTCCACGACAAGGACGGCGAGGCGCTTGGCCAGCTTGCTGTGGGAAGGGTCCCTCATCGTCAATTCAGACGGGCGATTTCTTCCGCCGCCGCCTGGTCGAGGCGGGACTTCTCATCATCCCCGAGTTCGCGCTGGAGCACCTTGCCGGATGTGAGAACAACCAGACGGGCGATTTCCCGCCGTACCTCGGCCAGGATTTTCTGCCGTTCCTGCTCGTTGGATTCCTCGGCCCGCTTGCGCATATCCTCAATTTGCGCGGCGGTTTCGTTCTTCATTTTTTCCTCAAAGGCGGTGGCTTTCAGCCGGGCTTCATGAAGAATTTCCTGCGCCTTGGTGTTGGCTTCGCGGAGCACTTCGGCCTGGCGCTTTTCGGTTTCGGCAAGCTGGTTTTTGGACTCCTCGGCGAACTGGAGCCCCTCGGCGATTTTGCGCTGCCGCTCCTCCAGGGTGGCCATGACCGGCTTGAAGGCGAAGCGCCAGAGCAGGAAGGCCACGACGGCGAAATTGACGGCCTGGGCAAAAATCAGCTTCCAGTCGATGCCGAACTGGGAGATCAGGCCCTGTATCCCGGATTCAGCCGGGGCCTCGGCCGTTGCGGCGGCCAGTAGCATAAGGGTGTCCAACATGGTGGTAAGGGTTTGATGCCGTTAGCGGGAAAGACGGGGAAAGGCACACCCGGTAAAAACCGGATGTGCCTCCCGGAAATCAGCGTCCGAGAAAAAGCGCATAGAAGGCGATGGCCTCGGCGAGGGCCATTCCGATGATGGACTGGACAAGCACCTTACCGGAGGCACCCGGATTCCGGCCGACGGCTTCGACTGCCTTCATGCCGACCATGCCCACGCCGATGGCGGCGGCGGCGCACCCGATGGCACCCTGAAGGCCGTAGTGAATATCTCCTGTGATTGCGGCGATGGTTTCGATCATTTTCTTCGTTTGTTAGGATTATCGTTTTACTAATCAGTTTCTCGCTGCCCGGCACTCGGTGAGGAATGGTTGCCTCTGGCACCGGTCCCAGCGGGAAAGGGTCGGCTGGTCAGTGGGCATGTTCCTCCCCGTCGCCGTGGTTGCAGATCAGGCCGATATAGACAGCCGTCAACAGCGTGAAGACAAGGGCCTGCACCGATCCGATCAGGATTTCCAGAAAATAGAAGGGAATGGGGACGAACCAGGAGACCAGGTCGGTCATGTTGGCCAACAGGTTTTCTCCGCCGAAAACATTGCCGAAAAGCCGGAAGGAAAGGGAAACCGGCCGGAAGAGGATCGACACGACCTCGATGATCCCGACCATGAAAAAGATCGGGAACAGGAAAATGTAGATGACTTTCGGCACTTCCCTGGGGTCGGCCTTGTTCCCGAACAGGTCATACAGGAGGACCTTCAGGCCCGCATAGCGCAGGACAAACCATGTCCAGCTCACGACCGCGGCGACAATGGCCAGCCCGATGGTCATGTTCAGGTCGGCGTTGCCGGGCCGCATCCAGTACTTCAGGTGGCCGTGCTCATCGTAAAAGCCGAAAGCCCCCACCCCGGGCAGCATCCCGCTCCAGTTTTGAATCAAAATGAAAGTGAAGAGCCCGATCAGGAGCGGAAAGACCCTGCCGATCATCTGCTTGCCGACGATCGGTTCCATGATTCCCCGGATTCCACCAAGGAGGTTCTCGACAATCGCCTGCCCGGTCGTCGGGATAAGAGTCGGTTTTCCCACCATCAGCCGGATCCCGATAATGAGGATCAGAGAAATCGCCCAACTCATGACCATCGAGTTCGTGATCGGCAGCCCAAATGGCGTGTGTTCGATCAGATTGTACGGGCTGGCGGAAACAGCGTGCATCTCAGTCGCTGCAAAGAACCCGGCCAGTGGCAAAACCCCCTGCGCCAACTGCTTGAACCCGATTTGCATGTCTTGATCCCTGCCTGTGAAAAGGAGCAATGGATGGATGCTCTTGTGCCGGGCGTCAACCTTTCTATCGTTTTTTTACTCACCGGGTTATGGGCACAGGTTGCGAATGAAACCACTGGCGTTGTGTTGAGAAATTGTGAACAGTGTTACCGGCATTCCGCCAACATTCCGGCGGACAGGCTTGTGCCCGTCTTTTTGCGATTTAACGCGTTGACAGGGAATGCCTTGGAGAGATGTTCTCATTTTCACAGGACAGAAGAAGAAGAAGTTCTTTATATATAAGATAATAATAATGATTCATAACAGGGACATGCCGGGAGCCAGGGACATCACAAAGGATCTGGGAAAGCTGCGGAAACGGAACCTTCTGCCAGCCGGCGAACCCCCTGTGCTGCCGGCCGGTCCCCCGGGGGAAAGAAGGCAGGCCTTCAACGCCTTCGGGTTCTTCTTCTGGACCATTATTTTCCTCTTTTTGTTCCTCCAGGGGGTGTTTCTGATCTGGCTTGCCTGATGGGTCCGGGGCAACAACCACTCTCGCCGGGCCACGCCGCCTTTCTCAAGGCCCGGAATGCGCGCATTGACGGGCTCCGTGACTGGTTTCAGGAAAATTATCCGGATCCCGCGGACATCGTCCTCGAAATCGGCTGCGGGCACGGGCATTACCTGGCGGCCTATGCCGGGCTGCATCCGCACCAGGCATGCCTGGGAATCGACCTCGTGACCAAGCGGGTGGAAAAGGCGCGGCGCAAGCGGGACCAAAGGGGGCTGCACAACCTGCAGTTTCTCAAGGCGGAAGTCGTGGAGTGCCTGGAGGCATGGCCGGAGCGTCTGGCTGTGCAGCGGATCCTTGTTCTGTTTCCTGATCCCTGGCCGAAAAAACGGCATGCCAAGAACCGGATCCTTCAGACTTCCCTGCTCTCCGCCCTCGCCCGGCACGCCCGGCGCGGGGCCCCGCTGCATTTCCGCACGGACGATGAAGGCAACTTCGCCTGGGGAATGGATGTCATCGCAGCCCATCCTGATTGGGCGATTGATGATGCGGCCACCTGGCCCCTGGAAAACCCTTCCTTCTTCCAGGATCTCTTCGAGAAGTATTTTTCACTGACCGCCCGTTGTACCGGAGGTCACCGGGTGTGAGCTCGCCTCCCCCGTCTCCGCTTGAGGAAGGGGCAGGCGGATGAGAATCCGGGTCCCCTCCCCTTTACCGCTCCTGGCCTCGATCCGCCCCCCGTGCTGGACCACGATATGCTTCACGATGGAAAGCCCAAGGCCGGTGCCCCCCGATTCCCGGGAACGGCCCTTTTCCACCCGGTAAAACCGCTGGAAAATGTGCGGGAGGTCCTTTTCAGGAATGCCTTGCCCGTCGTCCGCCACCGTCAGGAGGAGCGCATCCGGCTCCAGCTCCGTCCGGATCCGGATTTCCCGGAAGCCACGGGCGTGCCGGATCACGTTGTCGAGGAGGTTGTTCAAGACCTGGGACAGCCGCAGCGGGTCGACAAACACAACGTCGTTGCCTTCCGCCAGTTCCAGCTTCAGCGACTGCGTTTGCGGATCCAGGCTGGAACGGAAGGTTTCAGCGAGGTCCTGAAGGAAACCCGAGAGTGAAACACGTTCCCGTTGCAGGACCATTTCCGTTGATTCCAGGCGGGACAGCAGCAGCAGGTCCTGCAGCAGGCTGTGCAGCCGCTCCGAGTTGCCGCGGATCTTCTCCAGAAAACGGGTCTTCTCCTCCGGCGTCAGCTCCTCCTGGTCCTCGATCAGGGTCTGGGCGAAACCCTTGATGATCGTCACCGGTGTCCGCAATTCGTGCGACACGTTGGCCACAAAATCCGTCCGCATTTTTTCCAGCTTCTTCTGCCGCGTGATGTCGTGAAAGACAAACAGGGTGTGGAACCGGTCGGGCCGGGGCTCCACCCGGACACGGGCCGCGCTCACCTCCAGCCAGAATAGCTGCTTGCCGATCTGGACCTCCATCTCCCGGCTCCTGCCCGTCCCATCCCGGCGGATTTCCTCCAGCAACTCCAGGAAGGCGGAACCCCGGATGCAGGTGTCGAGGCGGAGCCCCTGTGGGTTTTCCCCCGCTGAAACCAGCTCCCGGAACGCCGGATTGGCGGAGAGGATCGTGTGCTCCGCGTCCACCATGACCACGGCCTCCCTGAGGTTGCCCAGGACGGCCTGGATCTGGTTGTGGCGTTCGTCCCCCGATCCGCTGGCTTTCCTGTGCTCCGCCAGAAGCTGGTTCACGGACCGGACCAGCCGGTCCAGCCGGTACCCGCGGATAAACGGCCCGTTCCGCTCGAGAAGAAGCGGTTCCCCGTGCTCGGCCGCCTCCTGGAGCTCCCTTATGATCCGGCCAAGGGCGCGGAGCCGCCAGCCGAGAAAAAGGGCCAGGACCAGGAATATGGCAGCAAGTAGGGACAAAATAACTACACCCTTGTCAGGCCGGCTCGTTGATGCGGTACCCCACCCCGCGGACCGTCTCGATCAGGTCCGCCCGCTCGCTCAGCTTCTCCCGCAGCCGGCGGATGTGCGTGTCGATGGTGCGCGTCTCCGTGTCGGTGTCGTAGTTCCACACGTTCACGAGGAGGTTCTCCCGCGACTGTACCCTGCCCTTGCGCTGCATCAGCAGCTTCAGCAGCTTGAATTCCGTGGCCGTCAGCTCGACAGGGCTCCCCCCCGCCGTGACCCGGTGCATCTCCTCGTCGAGAACGATGTCGGCGACCTGCAGCTGCTTCTTTTCGGCTTCGCCCTCGCGGGCCATCCGCTTGAAGATGAGGCCGATGCGCAGGGCCAGCTCCTTGGTGTCGAAAGGCTTGGGAAGATAGTCGTCGGCGCCTGATTCAAGGCCCTTGATGCGGTCCTCCACCTCCCCCCTCGCCGTCAGGAAAACAATGGGAACCGCGCTCAGCTTGCTGTCCGCCCGAATCATGCGGCAGATCTTCAGACCGTCGAGCTCCGGCATCATGATGTCGAGGACAAAAAGGTCCGGGTTGAACTCCCGCGCCTTGCCCATGATCTCCAGCGGGTTGTTGATGACCTCGACCTCGTATCCCTCCCGCTTCAGCTTGTAGGAAACCAGTTCGGTGACGTCCGGTTCGTCATCTACCACCAAAATGCGCCTTCCTGTCCTGTTGCTCATGAGGGATATATCCTCCTTCCATTGTAACAATGATCTTCGGGCCTTTTGGCAACGCCTATTTATGTGAATTCTATGTGACGAAAGGCCGTCCCCGGACGGGGTAAAAACCACGCATCTAGTTGACAGCCATGGCCTTAGGGACGCCCCAGGGCGATCATAAGGATGGTTACATCGGTCGGGTTGACGCCGGAGATGCGCGAGGCCTGCCCAAGATTGTCCGGCTGGATGGCTTCCAGCTTCTGTGCGGATTCCGCCCGTAAACCGGCAACCTTCCGGTAATCAAATCCCCGTGGGATGCGGATGCGGTCGGTGTCGGCGAGACGGGCGACCATGCGCATTTCCCGTTCAAGGTAACCGCGATAGCGGACCCGGTAGAGAATTTCCTCCCGGGTTGGCTCCGGTTGTGATCGCAGGCCGTGCGGCAGTTCCGCCGGGTCCCCTCGCCTGCGCAACCAGTCCCCCCAGGTTCCGCCGGATCTGGTTTCCCGCTCCAACCATTCCACCCAATGGTCCACGGCGTTTTTCTTGGCCTGGATGCGGCGCAACCGGTCCGTGTCGACCAGATTGTAGCGGCCGGCCAGCGGCAGGAGCCGGAGTTCCGCCGAACCCTGGTTGAAAAGAAGGCGGTGCTCGGCCCGGGAAGTGAACATCCGGTAGGGTTCGGTGGTGCCCTTGGTGACGAGATCGTCTATCAGCACGCCGATATAGGCGGTTTCGCGACCGATCACCACCGGATCCTCGCCCCGGATTTTCAGGACCGCGTTGATGCCGGCCACAAGGCCCTGGGCCGCGGCCTCCTCGTAACCGGAGGTGCCGTTGATCTGGCCCGCGAAAAACAGGTTTTCGACTTTCTTGGACTCCAGGGAGGCGAAAAGCTGGGTGGGTTGCGCGAAGTCGTATTCCACGGCGTAGGCGGGCCGGAGCATGAGGGCGTGTTCGAGCCCGGGAATGGTTTTCAGGATTTCCTCCTGGATGTCGTAGGGCAGGCTGGTGGAAAGGCCGTTGATATACCATTCATCGGTATGGCGTCCCTCGGGTTCGAGGAAAAGCTTGTGCTGGGGCTTGTCGCTGAAGCGGACAACCTTGTCCTCGATGGAGGGGCAATACCGGGGCCCGGTTCCCTCGATTTCCCCGGCGTAGAGGGCGGACTGGCTCAGGTTTTTGTTGATGATGCGGTGGGTCTCCCGGGTGGTTGCCGTTTCCCAGCACGGCGTCTGTTCGGATCCGGGAACCCAGCCGGGCCGGATCTGGTGGGGTTGTTCCACGTGGAACAGGAGCTTGTGGAAGGATTCGTGGAAGATCCGCCGGCCCTGTTCCACGTGGAACAGGGGTGTGTCGGAACGCGTGTCGTAAAAAGCGAAGAGCGGGGCGGGGAAGTCGCCGTGTTGCGGCCGGAGCCGGGAAAAATCGATGGAGCGCCCCAGGATGCGGCAGGGGGTCCCGGTCTTGAGCCGGGAAAGGGCGATTCCGGCCTCCTGAAAGGAGCCGGAGAGAGCGCGCGCACTGAAATCGCCCATGCGGCCGCTTTGGCCCGGCCCACATGCATCAGGGCGCGGAGGAAGGTGCCCGTGGTGACAACAACGACCCGGGCATGGAAATCGACCCCAAGCTGGGTCCGGACGCCGACAACCCTGCCGGATTTGTAGATCAAGCCACTGACCACGGCCTGGAACACCCGCAGAAGGGGAGTGAGCTCCAGGGTATGCTTCATGCGGAACTGGTAGGCCTTCTTGTCGCATTGGGCGCGGCAGGCCTGGACTGCCGGTCCCTTGGACGCATTCAGAAGCCGGAACTGGATGGCCGTGACATCGGTATTGACCGCCATTTCCCCGCCGAGGGCATCGATTTCACGCACCATGTGCCCTTTGGCCAGGCCGCCAATGGCCGGGTTGCAAGACATCTGGGCGATGGTGTCGATATTTCCGGTCAGCAGGAGCGTGCGGGCCCCCATGCGGGCGGCGGCGAGGGCAGCCTCGCAACCTGCGTGGCCGGCCCCGCAGACAATGATGTCAAAGCCCCTTGAAGAATTCATAAGTTATTGATAAATAGTTACTTACCAATACAAAAGGCGCCGAACAGGCGGTCCAGCACGGCTTCGTTGTCGATTTTTCCGGTGATCTCACCCATGGCATCGATGGCGGCGTGGAGGTCGGAGGCGACGAGCTCGGGGGCTTCCGCGTTGCGGAGTTTGTCGAGGGCCCCGGCGAGACAGTCCCGGGCGGACTGGAGGGAACCGGCGTGGCGGGCGCAAACGATGACGGCGTTCTCATCGGGAACGACGAGTCCTTCCTCGAGGACGCGGCGGATGGCCCCGCGGAGATCCTCCAGGCCGGCATGGGCGGCGGCGGAAATGCGGACATGGGGGCATTCGGGGGCAAAGGCGGGGAGATCCTCGCGGACGGCGAGGTCGGTCTTGTTCTCCACCACGACGGTGTTGCGGGCATGGAGGGCGTGGACAACGGCATCGGGCAGGGCGGGGGGAGGGCGGGTCGAATCAAGGACCACGAGGAGCAGGTCGGCGGATTCGATCTGCTGCAGGGAGCGGTGGATTCCCTGTTGCTCGAGTGCCGATGCGGCCTCGTGGAGCCCGGCCGTGTCGATGACCCGGAGAAGGTAGGGGCCGACATGGATGCGTTCCTCCACGTAGTCGCGCGTCGTGCCGGGTTCGGCGGAAACGATGACGCGATCCTCACCGGTGAGGGCGTTGAGAAGGCTGGATTTGCCGACGTTGGGTTCCCCGAGAATGACGCATTTGACCCCGTCGTGCAGCAGGGAGCTGTATTTGCGGGTGGCGATCAGGTGCTCCATCTCCGCGGACAGGGACTTCAGGTCGGCGGCCGGTCCTTCATGGTCCTCGGGGGGGAGGTCCTCCTCGGGAAAGTCGATGTAGGCTTCCAGGTTCGCGGTGATCCGCAGGAGCCTGTCCACGAGCTGGTTGACGGCCTCCCCGACGGAGCCGGCGAGTTGTCTCCGGGCCGCCTCGAGGGCGCGATCGGAGCGGGCCCGGATGAGCTGAACGACCGCCTCGGCCTGGCTCAGGTCCAGTTTGCCGTTCAGGAAGGCCCGGCGGGTGAACTCCCCGGGGCCGGCCAGGCGGCAGCCCCGCTCCAGAAGGTCGTCCAGGATTTTCCGGACCAGCCAGGGGTTGCCGTGCGGGCTCAGTTCAAGGACCGTTTCCCCGGTATAGGACCGCTGGTCCGGATAGAGGACATAGACAACGGTATCGAGGATCCGGCCCGCCCGCGTCGTGTAGGCTCCAAGGGTGGCCCGGCGGGGTGGGGGAGGGCGGCCGAAAATACCCCCCACCAACTGCGGCACCAGGGGCCCGGAAACCCGCACCACGGCAAGGGCCGCCTCCCCGGAGGCCGTTGCCGGCGCGACAATGGTATCACTCGGGCTCATTCTGTACAGGGGAATTGAAATGTACCGGGAAGCAACATCTTTTGCTTTTCTTTTGCGGGGCCGACCGGCTATCCATGGGGAATGGGCGTCCCGCTTCCCATCGACGACATCCGGCCCGACCTGGAACAGGCCTGGCGGCGCCATCCCAATTTCATCCTCCAGGCCCCGACCGGCTCGGGCAAGTCCACCCGGGTCCCCCGCTTCCTCATGCAGTGGGACGGGTTTCCTCCCGGGTCCACCGTCCTCATCCTCCAGCCCCGCCGGATGGCTGCCCGCCTGCTCGCCCGTCGTGTCGCCAGCGAGCTCGGGGAGGCCCCCGGCCGGACCGCCGGGTACCGGATCCGCTTTGAGGCCGCCGCCGGGAAGGAGACCCGCCTCCTTTATGTCACCGAAGGGTTACTTCTGCGCCGGCTGGCCCTGGGGGAGGATCTGGAGGGGGTGGGGGCGATTCTTTTCGACGAATTCCACGAGCGGCACCTGGAGGGGGACGTGGCGCTGGGGCTGGCG
>JBNGDP010000050.1:0-23804 GCA_049975345.1 Oceanipulchritudo sp.
GAGTAGGGGTCCTGACGGACCATAACAAGCTGTGTAGCCATGATATCGCCCCAGTGGAGGTGAGCAGCTTCCTGGGCCCTTAGGCCAAGGTTTTTCATTAGCAGCAGGGCCCGGTAAACCTGCTCGTGCTTTTCCTTCAACTCCTCCTGTGCTCTTTCCATGATTTCATCGGCCACCTCTTTTGGGAACAGTTCGAAGGGTTGAATCTCAGGTTGTGGGATGTACAATTCAGCAAAGGGGTTCCGGATATCGAATCCCTTCTGTTTGTAAAACTTCAGCCTCTGCTTTTTAAACAGGTTCCTGGCATTCCTCACGTTGCTCATCCAGGTCTCCTCGGAGACGGTGGGAGGAAACCAATCCGGATTATCCATGAACGCCTTGCGAAGCTGTTCAACGGTCTCGACCTTCAGGATTTTGGCGATTTGCCGGATCTTGCTCCTGTAGGTCCGCAGGGTGGAATCATCCAGTTTGCAGCCCTTGATGTTTTTCGCCTCCTCTGCAAGTTGGATGATTTTCTCAATAGTCGCATCCTTCGCCCCGAGTGGGCAGGCCCGGGTTCGCAGGACTTTTTCGGATTCATAGAGTTCCCGGATGCGCCGCGCTTCGATGGTGGCGTCCTTCAGATTCCGGCATCCTGTTGACCGGGAAGTCCGCTTACCATCGACCATCAAGCGAACATGATAAACACCATCGCGCTTGAGGAGGCCGGTCATGCCAACCTCCTTTCGGTACTCCCGATACTCACGCATGTTTTGCGACATGGGCGCGTATTGGGGAGTTCGCCGATTTGACCACTAATTTGTGAATTATTTACATATTTTTTAAGACTAACCATTCCGTGCTGAGCCTCCGACTGCTACCAAGTTTGCTACCAAGTTCAGTCGGAATGATGCACTTTTCCCACTCGGGCATCGCCCGCCAACCCCCATGAATAAAGGGATTCAGGAAAATTCATCGGCGGCCTACAGCGCCTGCAAAACCTCTATCGCCGGTTCGATTCCGGCCCGCGCCTCCACTCATTTTGCCCAAGCTTCGCTTGGCTGCAAAATATTTTCCCTGAGGCGAAGGGTGCTCGAGCCGGTGTAAAGGATGCTGATTGCCGGGTCTACCAGATTCGCGGGATCCGATAGGCATCGAGGATCTTATCTTTCGATAGGATGCCCATTTTCCGCCGCTGTGCCTGGGCAATGAGCATGCGGTCGAATGGATCCCGGTGATGGAGGGGAAGTTCCTCCATTTTCCTGCAGTCGGATGCCTCCAGATCGAGCCGAAGGACCTCGGCCTCTTTCAAGGCATCCGGCAGCAGGATATCCCAATTGTCTTCGATTTCGAAGTCAAAACCGGAACCGGCCCGTTTCAGGGCGATTTCCCAGAAACTGACGGTTGAGTAAAAGAGGGGTCGGGGGCCATCGATGTGCTTCCGGGCCTTTTGGGAAAGGCGCTTGTCCCCATAAAGCATCCACAGCAGGGCGTGCGTGTCCAACAACCAGCCCGTTGGCTTGGCGGAACCCTTCACTTTTCAGCCACTCCAAAACGGTCGCCCAGGGCCTCGCTCTTGGCGGTGGAGTCGAAGCCCTTCCCCAATTTGAAAGGCCGGCCGGCCAGTCCGCCGATACGGGTTCCCCGATGCGCGCTGACGGGGACGATTTTCGCCACCGGCTTGTTGCGCCGGGCGACAATGACTTCCTCGCCCCGTTCCACCGCTTCAATTAATTTGGAGAGGTGGGTCTTGGCCTCGTAAATGCTGACTTCCATTTTTCACATAGTTGGTCTAATTGACCAAGATGTCAAATATCAACGGACTCTGACCTGCAAACCCTCTATTCGTCGGTTCGATGCTGCCGGTGGCTCCAAGATGTCGCGACTCCGAAATGGCCCCTACGGGGTCGGATAAAATAGCCCAGGATGGCAGCCCATCTAATCTGCCCCTTGCAAGGAACGCTGCCGACCAACCGGGGAATGCGTTTTCCTTCTGACTTTGCTCCCACGGTTCCACCTTACTTCCGGATTGACAAGTAAGGCAGGAAGCGATCCAGTTGTCGGATGCTTAAGATCAAGGTTTCATCCAAGCGGCAGGCGACTTTTCCAAAGCGCGTGTGTGAATCCCTTGGTGTTGGTCCGGGCGATGAGGTGTTTTTGGATCGGCGTCTTGAGGCTGACCGTGAGGTCTGGGTTTTGAGGCCCGTCAGGGAAACGAGGAGGCCATGGCTGGGGTGCTTGAAGGCTTATGCCAAAGGCAAGGAGCACGATATGTCCAAGGTTCGGGAAAGTATTGCTCGTGGTCGTGGAGGGTCCGGTGCATGAGCGGCTATCCTCCATGTACCGGTCTGGACACTTCTTTTGTTTTGCGCCTTTTGCTCGGCGAGCCCACTGGGCAGGCAGAGAAGGCAGTTGAGAAACTGGATGAATTGAAAGGCCGTGGTGAGAAGGGAGCGGTTTCTGATCTGGTGGTGAGTGAAGCCTATTTTGCCCTTCAATATCATTACGACGTTCCCAAGCAGCTTGCCCTGGATAAACTCAGAGAATTCCTGCAGTCTTCTGAGATAGAGGCAACCGGCCAGTCCCTTGAGGTGCTTGCTCAATCTAATTTGGGCAGAGCCAAACCGGGCTTTGTTGACCGGATGATCCACGCAGAATATCTTCAAACCACCTCCGGTATGCTGACTTTCGAAAAGGCCGCGGCAAAACTGAACAAAGTGACGATTCCACAGTAGACTGGAATTTCTGCAAAATGGAGTGCCCCGAGCCCGCCGAGGGGCTACCCTGGATCCCGCAAGGACAGGGCCTACAAGCCAAGGGGCGTAGACCGGGGACTGCAAGGATGGCAGGCCACCCAATCTACCCCTTCCCAACATGACCCGACCCATTGCTTTCCGATACGCTCCTGATAGCGCAAAGTGGAGGGAGCGATGCCGAAATTCTCCGGAAACTGCCGCTGCCCCTGTATCCACAGGATGGTTCGGACCAGAGCGAAGTGGTGGACCGTGTGATTGAGAAGAAATTGCAGTTCCCGCTCAACATTGGAGCGGCTCTGCCGCGGGGAACCCCCGTCATCGGGAATGACAAGGAGCGGATCCTCGAAACTTTCGGTGGAAACGTTGGCGAGACCGTTGACCAGGTCCAGCGCCAGATCCAGGGCCGTCTTGCGGCAGGTCTCCACGGGGGACCCCCGGTCACGCCGGTCGTAATCAACGAGCCCTTCGCCGAGCCCGTGGAGAAAGTTCCCGTAATGCTCCAGAATCTGTCGCATGTGGCCGCCCGGCGTGGTGTCGAAGCAGGCCTCGCCGGCGATTCCATAGGATCCATCATCGATCGCCTCCAGAAGGTCCAAGGCCTGGCTGAGAAGGGATCGGTTCGCATCAATCAGATCATTCATAAGCAGCAAGAGTTCCATTTGATGAGCTATTTCAAAGAATTATCGACTTCGGCCAGGCTGTTGGACGTGTTCAAGATCTACCCGGCGCCATGCCTTCCCCTTATTGAGTACCACCAACGGCTGTTGCGGGGGGAGTCACCATTCAGCGTCGGTGAGCGGGAATGGATGGCGGCTTGTGTATCCGCCCTGAACAGCTGCCGGTACTGCGCGGGGGTGCACGCGGCCACGGCCCGGCGCTTTGGGGTGGACGAGGCGGTGATGCGACAACTGCTGGAAGATCCGAAGCAGGCGGAGGTGCCCGAACGGATGCGACCGGTTTTCGCCTATCTGAAGAAGCTGACCGAGTGCCCATCGCGGATTCTCCCGGAGGATGCGGAGGCGATCTTCGCCGCCGGTTGGAATGACCGCGCCCTGCATGACCTGGTCGCCATCGGAGCCCTCTTCAACTGCATGAACCGGCTGGTGGAGGGATTCGGGATTTCGGCGGATGGCGCCTATTTCGATGAGTCCTCCGAGCGCCTGGCCAGCAAGGAAGGCTATGGGGCCCTGCTCAAGCTGCTGAAGTCAGAAGCGACATCGATCCAACGGAAACTGTGGTCATGATTCCGGGATGATTCCAACGCCGGATGGAGCCTTCAGAGTGGAAAAAAAGAATTTGGCATTACCGGGTAATTGGCGATCCTGTTTCCCTTCATGGAAAGCCAGAGGGAGCCGGTTGAGGAAAAGCCCGCAGAAGCCGCGTCGAGGTCGCTCAAGCGCTGGTGGCAGCCGCTTGTCCCCCTCATGCCTTTATTCGGGCTCCTGCTGGTGCTGCTTTTGATCGGCTGGCCGCACAGCCCTTCGACTGAGGATATTCTGATCCTGAGCACCCGCGTCGTCGCCTTTTTATACGGAGCGCTTTTTCTCGTCAATTTCTACAAGCGTCCCTTTGAAGAGGAAATGTCCCGTCTGCAACGTTATGCCATCCCTGCCGTGGCGGTGCTGATCATCCTGAGTTCGCTTTTTGAGAATCTGTTGTCGAGCTGGATCCACGCTGGATTCCCGCACCTGTCGGTCCGCCTGATCCTTCTCATGGTGGCGGCGATACAGCAGGTTTCCCTGCTTCTCATTAATCTGCCATCCTGGATCCCGACCCTTGAAAGCTCGCTGCTGCGGCGATTGAATCCGGGGACAATCCTGTTTGGCACCTTTGCCCTGCTGGTTGTTCTCGGGACCCTGCTTCTGAAGATGCCCAATGCAACAACTGGTGGAATAACGTGGATCGACGCCCTTTTCACCAGCACGAGCGCCGTCTGTGTGACGGGGCTGATCGTTGTCGACACGGCGACGGCCTTCACGCCGCTGGGGCAGGGGATCATCCTGGGACTGATCCAGCTCGGAGCCTTTGGTATTGTGACACTGACCTTTTTCCTGGCCGTTGTGACCGGGCAGGGTTTCAGCGTGGCCAGCCGGATCTTCCTCAAGGATGTGCTCAACCTTGAAAACCTGCGCAGCCTGAGGTATGCCGTTTTCTTCCTGATCACGTTCACTCTGATCATTGAAGCGCTCGGCTGGGCGAGCTTGCATATTCTCTGGAGCCGGTCCGGGTTTGCCGGAGAGGACTTGCGGTGGGCCTCCCTGTTTCATTCCGTTTCGGCCTTCTGCAACGCCGGTTTTTCCATATTCTCGCAGGGATTGGCCGATCCGATCGCGGTATCCAATTATTCCCTACAGGGCGTGATGATGATCTTGATCATTCTCGGCGGGATCGGATTCCCGGTCCTGATGGAGGCCCTTTCGCGGCTTGGCCCGCCATGGCGCGGCGGGCCCCGCCCCGCCAGGCCAACCCTGCACTTCCGGCTGGCCTTGCTCACAACTGCCGTTCTGTTGATTGGCGGCACCCTTCTCCTTTTTCTCAGCCATCCCGGGTCTGCGGGTGAATCCGGGTTTCATCGACTCTGGGTGGCGCTTTTCAACGCCGTCACCGCCCGTACTGCCGGTTTCAATATCTCGGACATGGCGGCCCTGTCCAGCGCCGCCACGGCCGTCATGATTTTCCTCATGTTTATCGGGGGCAGCCCCGGCGGATTCGCCGGCGGCATCAAAACGACCACCTTCGCGCTTTCCATGCTGAACCTCCACCGGATCCTCCTCGCCCGCCGCGACGTGGAGCTTTTCAGGCGCCGCATCGAGGAAAGCCTCTGTAACCGCGCCTTCGCCGTCATGCTCCTGTCCTTCATGTGGATATTTGCCGCCACCGCCCTGATTCTTTTCCTGCAACCTGAGTTCCTTTTGCTGGACACCCTGTTTGAAACCGTGAGCGCTTTTTCGACCGTGGGGCTGTCCCGGGGGATTACGGCCGATCTTTCCACGGCTTCAAAGTTTGTCATTGTCACTACCATGTTCGTGGGCCGAATCGGCGTCATGAATTTCTTTTTCTCCCTGTTGGTGGTTCCTCCCAAGGAACGCCGCTTTCGGGTTCCGCGTGAACGCATCATTATCGAATAATCATGAAAATTGCCGTTATCGGATTGGGACAGTTTGGATATCAACTGGCGCTTGCACTGGCTGAGGAACGCCACGAGGTTTTGGCTGTCGACAAGGACGAGCGTGTTATTGACTCGCTCAAGGACAAGGTGGCGCATGCTGTCATTGCCGACGCTGAGGATCCCAAAGTGCTCGAACAACTGGGCTTGGAGGACTTTGACCGGGTCTGCGTGACCATCGGGGAGGATTTTGGCGCCTCCCTTGTTGTAACAGGCAATCTGCAGGAACTGGGGGTTGAGCATCTATATATAAGGTCGGTCAATCCCGTCCACGATCGCCTCCTCAAACTTATGCGTATCGAAAACATCATCCAAGCGGAGGAACTGGCCGCGCGGCAGCTCGCCAAGCGCATGGGAATCCGCGGAGCGACCCGGCACTTCGGGCTCAGCGAGAACTTTGGAATTGTCGAACTGCATGTCCCGGAATGGTTGGTGGGACGCAAGCTCTTGGAGGCTGATCTGCGCGGACGTTGCTCCGTCAACCTGGTCACGGTCCGGCGAGCGAACGGAGAGATCATCGGGGTGCCGGCACCCGACCTGGTCTTTGCGGAGGGCGACGAACTGGTCGTCTTCGGCACCGAACAGTCCCTCAAGGCCTTTTCCAACCGGAAGGGGCTGTAGGAAGGGACGGCCAGGTTGTTTGCATGGGATCAGGCCACCAGAATAAGTGCAGCCCCGTAGACGAGCACGAGAAGGAAGCCTTCCCACCGCTCCACCCGGAACCCGGAGCGGAGCAGCGGCAGGAGCCCGAGGCCCATGAAGGTAGTGGCGATGATCTCGGTATGGAAACCGGCGCCCTGGAGGGGCTGAATGACCGCCGCCAACCCGAGGACGCCGCAGGCGTTGAAAATGTTGGAACCCAGGACATTTCCGACGGCGATGTCAGCATTCCCCCGAAAGGCCGCCACGATGGAGGTCGACAGTTCGGGAAGGCTGGTTCCGATGGCCACCACAGTGACGGCAATGAAGGCCTCTGGAACATTAAAACGGGTGGCCATGGCGATGGAACCGCTGACCAGCCAGTCGCCTCCGGTGGCGAGGAGCAACAGGCCCAGTATCAGGCCGCCGATGGCCCAACCGGGAGACCATGGCCTTTCCGGTTCAAATTCAAGGTCATGATCAACTGCTTCCGCACGTTCAATCCGGATGCGGGCAATAATCAGAAACACGAGAAGGAAGAGAAGGATCGCACCCTCCAGTCTTCCGATTTGCCCATCCCATGCCATGACTCCGGCAAGGAGCGTGGTGGCCACCATGACCGGACCGTCGAGGCGGATGCTCCTGAAGTGAACGGCAAGCGGACAGAGGCAGGCCGAGAGGCCCAGAATTAAACCGATGTTCGCGAGGTTGGATCCGAGGACATTTCCCATGGCGATGTCGCCTTGCCCTTTCCATGCGGCCTGGCTGGAGATCACAATCTCGGGTGCACTGGTCGAGAAGGAGACGATGGTCAGCCCGATGACCAGTCTCGACAGGCCAACCCGCAAGCCGATGCTGACGCTGGCACGAACCAGCAGCTCGGCGCCGAAATAGAGCAGAAGGAGACCGGCGACACAGGAGAGCAAATCAAGCAGCAGGGTGGTCATTGGATGTATCCATTTTCAAGGTTGGGTCTACGGAAGCGGCGTGAACCATTTTTGGCGGATGGAGCAATTGGATGACGGCGGCGATGGAACCACCCGCAATATACAGGTAATAGGTGAAAATACGCCAGAGGATCACCGCCAGTGCAGCGGTTTCGGAGCCTGCCACTGGCTGAAGGATCAAAGTGGAGAGGATTTCCAGCGAACCGCCTCCTCCAGGGACGACCAACAGCAAGGCGACGAGGAACAGAATGCCCTGAAGGTAAATCAAGGCGAACGGGTCAATGGAGCTGCCAAGGGTCCAGAGAATAACGGGAAGAATGCCGTATCGGCAGGTCCATTGAATCGAGCAGAACAGGAAAGCTCCCGCGTACCAGATTCTCCCGTGGCCCCACATGTAGGCGATGGAATGGCGCATCAGCCGACCCTCGCGCCGCATGCGCACGAACAGTCGCCGCAACCGGCGGAAGCGGTTGCCTAACCGGAACACCCGCGGCACGGCGAAATAAAGAAGGAAAGCGGTTCCCGCCAACGCGCCCATGATCAATCCCAGATCCGTCCATCCCAGTTCCTGCAATGCATTCCTTACCGGGGCCATCTTCCAGACAGCCCGCAGAGCGAAGGGGGAGATCAGGAAAAAAAAGAGGATGTCGGCCGAGACATCGGCGGCAATCATGGCCATGGATTGGTGGACCGGAATGCCCGACCGGCGCTGCAGAAGGATTCGCGTGGGCAGGCCGCCCAGTCCGCCAGGGGTGGCGGCAATGGCAAATTCCATCGAAAGCGTGATCCCGACCGCCCGCTTCACGCTGAGTCTGTGGCCAAAAGCCCGGGCTAACAGAAACGTGCGGACGCCGTTGCAGATCCAGGCCGTGCCCACCATCAAGCCCAGTAGGACAATGATGGAAGCGGGAATGGCCGTCAGGCGCTGCCAACTCTTCGCATCCAGGTTCAGATAGGCGATGGCCGCACCCGCTGCGAGACAGAGCAGAAGGGCCTTGCCGAGATAACTCCACCATTTACGGGGAATTCCCCGCTCAGCGGAGATTTCAGGATAGTCGTCGTTCACGCCAAGGCTGTATGGGTTCTTTCGGAATCGGGATCCAGCGCCGGCAAGCGCTCAGCCACGCTTCGCCAGCTCGCTCAAGGGAACGTTCCTTTAGCAGGATTTCATGAACCTCCCAACGCAACCGAAGCGGGTTGGGTGTGCTTAGCAGGTTTTCGATAGCGGCGGCCATTTCAGCAGGGTGCCGGCGAAGTACAATTTTCGCCAGTGGATGACATGCGGCAGCCTCTTCCAGTCCGGAGCCATTAAAACTGACCGAAGGTGTTCCGCAGGCTGCGGCCTCAAGGACACTGTATCCAAATGTCTCATGCATGCCGGCGTGAACGAGCACGTTGGCTTCCGCATAATAGGCCGCCATGGTTTTCCGGCTTTCTGTGAACGGCAGCCAGGTGACGGACACCTCAAGTTCACGGGCCCTTTCCTGCAGGCGTTCGCGATCCTCACCATCCCCCACAATGACCAGCTCTGCGTCCGTCCCTTTGTTCTGCAAGCGCGAAACCGCCTCCAGAACCTCGCCGATCCGTTTTTCACGCGCCAGTCGTCCCGCGAACAAAAGAACGGGCTTGTTTCTTCGACCATGTGGAAGTTGGGACCGCAGGGCACCTTGGTCTGGATGTGGGTGGAAGGCCGTCGTATCGAAACCGAAGGGGATCCGCGCCACTGGTGTGTCGGTGTTTTCCCGCCACAGCCGCTCGTATTTCCGGGTCGACACGAGGACCCCATCACAGGCGCGGAAGAGCTTGCGCAGGTACCATCCGGTAAGTTGTTGAGCAAGAGAGGCTGAGCGGCGGCCAACAAACTTACTCAGGGTGCGGTGCCATGCCCTCGGATAATCCGAGTGATAGAAGAGCAGGATCGGCACCTTCCTGGGCCGTGCCCATGAGAGCGCCATCCAGGTCGACTGGTAGGGATCCGCAACCTCTATGAGGTGGGGGTTGAATGTCTCCAGAAAACGGTGCATGCCGGATTTGCTCAGAAACAGCCGGTAACTACGGGAACCCGGCATCCGGGGAGATGCCATTTGCACCCAAGTCGTGTTGCCCTCACTCCAGGTGCGGTCGACCGGTCCCGGTATCAGGACGGCATGCTGGAGATTATCCCGCTTTGCGAAAAAGCGGGCCTTGTCCCCGACGTAGCGCCGGATTCCCCCGCTGATGGGACTGTGGAACTGGACAATGTCACATAACCTCAGGCAATCGGTGTCCGCCGGAAAGGATAAATCCATGCTTCCAGCATAAGCGCGTATTCTGACAAACCGCTCCAAAGAATTCTGACAATCCTGTCAGAATCAGCCAGAAATGAAAGGTTCCATTGCCGGCAGCGTGAAAATAAACTGCGTGCCTCGCGCGTCGCTGAACTGGATTTGCAGGTCCCCGCCATGAGCCCGGGCGATTTCCCGGGCAATATTCAGCCCGAGGCCGAGGCCCTGATAGGATGTTTGCAGGCGGACAAAGCGCTCAAAAATCTGCTCCCAATCGGTTTCTGGGATGGCTGATCCATCATTGAAGACAGACATCTGAACGAATCCTTCCTCTTCCTTGGCCGTCAGCCGGACCAATCCGTCTGCGGGGCAGTGGCGAATGGCGTTACTGAGCAGATTGTGCAGGCAGACCATCAGGAGATGTTCATCGCCCTTTATTTTTACATTTGCAGCGATTTTCGTCTCGAACCTTGCTCCTGCTGCTTCTGCCAGAGCCTCAGCATCCAGGGCGACCGCTTCGAGAAGCTCCTGTACGCTGATGTCTTCGGTCTTTTGCAGGAGAGAACCCTCATCGGCCTTGGCGAGGATCAGCAGTCCTTCCACGATGGCCTTCAACCGTGTGGTTGCCTCCAGAAGGCGTAAAGCCTCCTCGTGCGGAATGGCCGCCTCGTTTTCCCCGTGGAGATGATTCTCCAGAATTCCCTGCATCACTGTGAGGGGGGATTTTAATTCATGAGAGGCATCCGCACTGAAGCGCCGCGCCTGGCTGAAACTTTTTGAAAGACGGTCAGTCATGCGATTGAGGGCCTCGCTCAATTCGTAAACCTCGCTGGATGCGTCACCGAGTTCGACCCGGCGGTTCAGACGGCTGGCCGTCAGCTCCATCGCGTGTTGCGCCAGATATTCAATCGGTGTTGAAATGCGCCGCGCTTGCCACAGGCTGACAATTGCAGCGGTCGCTGCTGCAATCGGAAGTGCGAAAACAAAGGCGATCAGGATCTGCAGAAGGGGTTTCTCCATGCCACCAAGGTCTGCCGCGAGGATAACCTTCATGGTGCCCCGGCTGAAATAAGCAACTCGCCAATTGCGCCCGTCATGCCAGATGGTCTGAAGGTTGTCCGGTGGGCGGTTATCTGATTCGTCCTCCAACCGCTCCTGCCGGTATTCATCCAGCAGTTCCAGATAGCGCGGGTTACGGAAAAACTGGGTGCCATCCGTACGCCCCGCTTCCAGGAGCCGGATCAGATTGCGCTCGTCGAACAGAGTCAGGAAAACAGGCAGGCTTTCGCCCGCGAGGGAATCTTCCCGTTCGTCCAGCTGGTTGAGAATATCGGGACCGATGTCCAGCAATTGCTGGTCCACGGTGTTGTTCATTCCATAGCGCAGGTGAATCAGGGTGCCGGCCATGAAAATGACCAGGGTTAGGATGGTCGCCAGGACGGAACCTCGGGTCAGCGCCATGCGCAGGTGCCGGCGTTTCCTCATTCGGACTCCTTGCGCAGGACATATCCGATTCCCCGGACCGTATGGATGATTCGTGGGGCGTTGGCCTCCACCTTGTCGCGCAATCGTTTCACGTAAACATCCACCAGGTTCGGATTCACCTCAAAGTAGTATCCCCATACATGCTCACAAATCTGGGCGCGCGAGAGGACACGGTTCTTGCGGCGCAGCAAATACTCAAGCAGGGAGAATTCGCGGTTGGAGAGGTCCAGCACCTGCCCGTTGCGCTGCACTTGCCGGGTGGAGAGATTGAGGCTCAGGTCTCCAAGGCTCAGAACGGTGAGCCCGTCAGCAGTGGATCTCCGGGTAAGGGCCTTGACGCGCGCGATCAACTCCTCCACGTGAAAGGGTTTTCCGAGGTAGTCATCGGCACCGGTCTCCAGGCCCTCGACCCTCTCGGTCACGGCGGACCGGGCCGTCAGCAGCAGGATGGGAATGCTGTTGCCGCTTTCCCGCAGGGCCCGGACCATGCTCAGGCCGTCACGTCCCGGTAGCATGATGTCAATCACCGCCACATCAAAGGATTCCCTCATCAGGCGGCTCAATCCATCGTCCCCATTCGATTCCCTTTCAATGAAATAGCCAGCTCCTCGCAGCGCCTTTTCGACCACGCTGCTGATTGAGTCGTCATCTTCCACAACAATACAATTCACAATAGGGCCATTGTGAGCCCCCGGACTGGACCGTCAATGCTGTGGGCGGGTCAGAAACGCGTCGGATCTGAAGCGAAATACGAGCCAAATCAGGAGGCAGTCAGTTGTGCGGTATCTGCATGCAGGCGCTGAACTAATTCTGCCGGCATCTGCATGGCCCGCGAGAGCCGTCTGAGAAAGAGCGTCTCGGCAGGTATGGCGGGATCAAAAACCATCAGACAGGCAGCGTAGACCTCGCTGGCCTGTTCGAGGTCGCCCACCTGAGCGGAAATATCCTCCACGGTTGCCGGCTGGTTTATCGAGCGGGTAATTTTCTGTTTCTCTGTCGGCGTCAGATCCGCTTGTTCAAGCGCTTCCAAGACCCTATCCATCTGAACGTCCGCGAAGTGACCATCCGCGCTGGCGGCGGCAATCATTGCTTTCAGCATCGTTGCGGCCAAAGGTTCCCCAATGCCCGGATCATGGCTGAGTCGAGGCGTGCCGCTCCCAGATGCGGGCGCGGCAGCGCTCCGTGATTGTTGCCACTTTTTGTAGGCAAAATAACCCACTCCGGCGATGGCCGCCGCCCCGCCGACCTTTGCCGCTGTTTTGCCAAGACCTTTCCGGGCCTTTTTGTTCATCAAAAGGGACACCAAAGCCCCGGAGGCGGCACCGCCTGCAGCGCCCTTTGCGCCGGGAGAAGTGAGAAGGCTGTCGAGAAGTTTACTGAAGGACATAATGGCTTTCCAATAACATATCGGAATATCGCAACTCACCGGGGATTATTATTGGTGTTTCATTTTGTCAGCCGGAAGAAGTTTCCAGGATGTTTCCGATGCCGTTTCGGCTGTTTGTAACTGAAATTCCATTACTCAGGCTTTCTTCACTTTGAGTTCGATATTCAACTCCACTTCGTCGCGGATGATCTTGTCCTTGGCGACACCGAACAGGCCGCCGTTCTGGTAATTGACGTTGAAATCCTGGCGGTTGAAGGTGAAGCGACCGCTCAAGACCCAGCCATCCGCGGAGTTCCCCTTGACCTTGACAGGAATGGCCATGTGCTTGGCGACACCCCGGATGGTGATGGTGCCGTGCAGCAGGCCATCGGCGTACTGCTCCAGTTGGAAGCTCGAGACCGGGTACTTTTCCACGAAGAAGAAGTCCTCGCTGCTCAGGTGCTTGATCAGCTTGTCGCGGTTCTTTCCTTCAAGATCGGTCACATCGATGCTGGTCATGTCCAGGTCGATATCAAGCGATTCGACCATTCCCTCATCGGTAATGGATACCTTGAAGGATTGGGGCGTCAGCAGACCGGTGTGTGTCTTTGCCGGCATCGACCCGCTCCATTCGATGCGGTGCTTTTCGAGGCGGTAGTCCGCCGCGTGCAGCGTGCCGCCTGCCAGAGCAAGGACGGCCAGCGTTAAAGTCAGGCCCCTGCGGGCCCGGTTGAGTATGTGTTGTGTTTTCATATTGTTCGTCCGTGAGACATACAGACTTGTCTGTTTATTCCCTGGGAGGGTCTTTTTTTTTGGAAAAACCTGCCGGAGGAATCGGCGCAAGATGAAACCGGGGTTAAAGCGACGGCCCCGGCGGATCGGACAGTGTGCAGCATCCCGGAAGGAGGTCCCGCCAAGTGTTGGCCTCAAGAGGCTCTCAAGTACAGCCGGATGAGGTCTTTCACGGTTGTCTTTGCCTCCACGACCGGCCAGGTGTCCTGTGCATTCTGGCTCTCCATGTTGGCCCCGGTGTAGAGAAGAAATAGGGCGGTCCCCAGTTTGCGGGCGCGGGCCAGGGTGGTCATCTCCGAGGCAAGGTTGATGAAAAATTCCCGCTGGGCTTGTTTGTGCAGGACGATTTGCTCTCGCACCGAACCATCCGTCTCACCAAGGAATCCGCCTGTATTCGTGAACGGGCAGCCGCGAAAGTTTGACTGCTCCATGAACCCTTTGAGGTCGTCAAAGACCTCAAGGATCTTCTTTTCCGGTTGGCCTGACTTCTGCAGGACATTTTCCCATTCCGATTCCGACTTATCATGGCGGGCCGCAAGCCAGTCCGTGCAGAGGCGTTCCTTGCTCGGGAAATGCTTGTAGAAGCTGGCCTTGGCGGTTCCCGAGCGGTCAATGATCTCATTGATGCCGACATTGCCGTAGCCTCTTGAGCTGAACAGCTTGTCGGCGGTATCCAGAATGCGTTCGCGGGCAGGTGGTTTCATGAATCAAAGGATACAGACAAGTTTGTCTATGTCAATATTGGAGCTCGAGGATCACCAGGGCCAGGGCTGGTTAGCGCTGAGGACAGCGTCCACCTTCTCATCGATTAGGGATACGTCACCGGTGGCGCGGAGGAAGTGGGCGGAGGGATGAAACACAAGTTTGTGATTCTGTTTAAGGATCGTTTTGCCAGCAAAGGCAGATGCAACTGCAAAGCTCGCGATAATCATTGCGTCTGAACACGGTGCCTTGGGATATTGTCTTAAGCATCCGAATCCGATTCCCGTTCGCAAATCCGCGCCACCCCCGAGCCAAACGATTGTTAAGCCACTTTCTCTGTAATGCAGGCAATGGGCTCCCATTCCCGCTTATGAAAAAGGATTGATGACGCGAACGCCATCGTAGTTCTGTCCCGGGTTGTGGTCCTCCGAGCAAAGTGTGGGGCAACCGAGTTCCCGCGCCGCGGCGACGATGGTGGCATCCCAATGAGAGATTTGAAATTGCCGGCGAAGTTTGGTGGCCGAGATGACCATCTCCCGGGTGACTGGCAAGACATGCACCTGGTTGCTGGGATCCAAGGTCGCGTCTATCCCGGTTTCGGAAATTCCCAGTGCCTTGTTCCGCAAGGCGTTTTCGATAAACTCCTGGAGGACCTGCGCGGACGAGGATGCGGTGTCGGCCTTGCGGTCGCCATACCTGAAACCGATGGGCAATATTCCGGAGTTCGAGAAGATCCTCAAGCAGGGCTTTTCGAGCTGGTACAACCGGCGGCGCAAGCTGCCGGGGAACCCTTTGGATGGGGTGTTTCAAGAGACTCCTGATCGAGGATTGCCGCGAAGCGCGAGGCATCATGGCCACCTATATTGACCTGAGGTCGGTGCAGGCGGAGATGGTGGAGGACCCGAGGAACTGTTATCGTCATTGTGGATACGGAGCAGCCATGGGAGGGGATGAACGCTGCCGCAAGGGCATCATGGAAGTCACCGGAATCAAGGATTGGGGCAGGGCATCGGCCGCGTATCGCCTATACCGCCGGGCCCGTCTTTTCAAGATTGCAAACACCGGACAGGTTTGTTGGAATGACGCTCACGCATGAACGGAAGAAAATCGCCGCTTCCACTTCCAAGGTGGATCAAGGGGTGGAGGCCTGAGATTTCAAAATGAACGACGGCCTTACGCTCAATACCCTTGTCTCCCTGGGTATCCTGTTGTTGAGCGGTTGTCTCGGAGGATGTCTTGCCCATCAATTGAAATTTCCAAGGATCAGCGGATACATCATTGCCGGGATTCTGTTAAGTCCATCGGTAACCGGGATACTCCCTCGCACGGTTGTGACGGACCAGTCCCTGACCATCACGGAAATGGCCCTTGCAGTGATCGCCTACTCGATCGGGGGAAGCCTGGAGTTATCGCGGATCAAGCGAATGGGAAGAAGCATAACCTGGATTCTCGTTGGAGAAACGGGCGCGGCTTTTGTTGTCGTTGCCGTCCTGCTTGCGGTGATGGGGCCATGGATTCTCAAATCGCAGCTGCCCGGCGCCACCTTTGTCGAAGTCTACCTCCCGATGGCCTTGATCATCGGGGCAGTCTCCGCCGCCACGGCACCCGCCGCGGTCCTGGCCATCGTGCGTGAATACAATGCCAGGGGGCCATTGGTCACAACAATCCTCTCGGTCGTGGCCCTGGATGACGCCGTGGCCATTATCCTGTTTTCGCTCAGCAGTGGCACGGCCAAGGTTTTTGCGGGTGCAGGACCAGCATCGATCTGGGGCATGGCCCTGAAGCCCTTGGCAATCATCGCTGGATCGGCGTTGATGGGAGCCGTCTTCGGCGTGCTGCTATCGGCTCTCGGGCGCTGGATGAGGAAAAGCGGGTCATTCCTGGTTTTGGTCCTTGGCGTTGTGTTGCTTTGTGCGGGGATCGCGCGGCAAATGGAGCTCTCCCCCCTGCTGGCGAACATGGTGCTCGGACTCCACGTGGTCAACCGGTCCAAACGCGGCGATTCGCTCCTCCAATCTGTGGAAGGGATCGAAGAGGCCGTCTTTGCCCTGTTTTTCACTGTGGCGGGAGCCCATTTCGATCCGATGGTCATGAAGACTGCCGGAATGATCAGTGTAATCATCGTTGCAGGCCGGTTTTCCGGCAAACTGGCCGGTGCGAGGGCGGGGGCCCGTTTCTCACACGCACCCGCAGTTGTCGAGAAATACATTGGGTACTCCCTGCTCCCGAAGGCAGGGGTCACCTTGGGCCTTATCCTGATGGCAAAATCCATCTTGAGTCCCGAGGTCGCGGAGGTCATGATCAATGCGGTCCTCGGCTCGGTGATTATTAATGAGTTGATCGCACCGCCGCTGGTTAAGTCTGTCCTGATCAGGTCTGGAGAAGCATCGACCGGGACTGCATGAAAAAAGCATCTGGACAGTCCGGCACCGGGAATCCATCTTCCAGAAGTTGATGGCGATCCAGAAACCAGCCCCTCTTTTCAGGGAAATCGATATCAACCCGCTCATGACCGGCGAGGCGGGCAGCTTCGCGATCGATGCGCGGATTTTCCTTAGGAGTTGAACGCGATGAAGCCCAAATCAACAACGGTCAATCTGGAGGGTTTGATCCGCACGATCCAGGAGGAGGGTGTGGAGGCGGCCAAGCAGGAAAGCGAGCGGATCCTGACAAAGGCCCGTGACAAGGCGGGGGAGATTGTCAAATCGGCGGAGGAGCGGGCGGAGCAGTTGATGAAGGAAGCCCGGCAACGCATTGAACGGGAGGAGGAATCGGCGCGGCATGCGATGGAACAGGCGGCCCGTGATGTGGTGCTTTCGGCCAAGGCGGCCCTGGTCGCTTTGGTGGAGGGGTTGATGCGGCGGGAATGCGGCGAACGGATGAGCGGCGAAGCCCTCGAGCGGTTGATCCTTGAGGTCGCACGCGGCTGGATGAAGCAGGAGTCGGATGGCGGGGCCGTGGATTTGCAGGTGAATGAAAGTGATCGTGAGCGACTGGCCGCCACCTTCGTGTCCCGGCTGCAGGAAACCCTGCAGGCCGGCGTCGAACTGAAAGTGCGCCCGGAGATTCAAGCGGGGTTTCGGATCGGTCGCCGTGAGGGCTCCATGTTTTACGATTTCACCGATCAGGAAGTGGCCGCCGCGCTGGCCGAACTGGTGAACACACGACTGGCGAAGCTGTTTGATGAAAAGGCCTTCGGGGCCGGGAATGGGAACGATGGCTGAACAGTTCTACTACCTTGTCGCGACCCTGCCGGAACTTGGTTTCGGGGAGCGCCCTCCCTTGACCGCGGCGGCGTTCCTTGACCGTTGCCGAGGCGTCGTCCCCGCGCAAGCGCTGGAAGTCCTTGAAAAAGTGAGTTTGTTCCGGGAACAACCCGCCACGGGTCTGGAAATTCTCGACCAGTGGCACGCGCGCGACCACGCCCTCCGCAATGCTCTTGTCCGGATGCGCGCCCAGCGCATGGGGACCGATCCGGCGCGGCATCTGCGTGCAGAGACGATTGACCCGGAGGCGGCCAGAGCCGCGCGCATGGCCATGGAAACCGAATCGCCGCGGGAGGCTGACGAGCTTCTTGACCGCGCGCGATGGCGCTGGCTCAACGAATTCGAAGCGCTGCATTTCTTCGACCTCGAACGGCTCGTGATCCACGCTTTAAAACTGCAGCTGCTGGAGCGGCGCTGGCAATTCAACAAGGAAGCCGGACGGAAAGCCTTGTCCGGATACCGGGCCGCCGCCGTCGAGGCCGGCAGGCAGGCCTGTGCCCGCGAAAAATCCTCCCCATGAATGCGCAATCCGAGAGTGCCAAGCCGGGCCGCGTGGTCGCCATCAATGGCAGCGTGATCACCGCCGAGTTTCCGGAGCAGCTGCGCCAGAACGAAGTGGCCTACGCACGGCTGGGCGATGCCCGGCTCAAGGCCGAGGTGGTCCGCATGAAAGGCCGGAACGCTGACCTTCAGGTGTTCGAAAGCACCGCCGGCCTGCGTGTCGGCGATCCGGTCGAATTCAGCGGCGAGCTGCTTTCGGTCCAGCTTGGGCCGGGCATGCTGGGCCAGCTGTATGACGGGCTCCAGAATCCGCTCCACCGGCTTGCCGGGGAGTGCGGCTTTTTCCTCAAACGCGGCATTTATCTCAATGCGTTGGACGAAAAAAAGGCGTGGCCCTTCAGCCCCATGGTGAAGCCCGGGGATGTCATCGAGGCCGGCGACACGCTTGGCACGACCCCCGAGGGCCTGGTGGAACACCGCATCATGGCGCCCTTTTCCCTGAAGGGACGCTGGCGCGTCAAGGAGGTGAGCGACAAAGCCCCGCACCGTGTCGATGATATTGTCGCCACTGTCGAGGACGAAGACGGCCGGCAGCGTGCATTGAGCATGACGTTCCGGTGGCCGGTCAAGCAGGCGGTCCGCCTGTACCGCGAGCGGCTCGCCCCAACCGAGCCGCTGGTCACGCAAATCCGCCTGGTGGATGCGCTGTTTCCGGTTGCCCGCGGTGGCACCTATTGCGTCCCCGGCCCGTTCGGCGCCGGCAAGACGGTCCTGCAGCAACTGACCAGCCGCTATGCCAAGGTCGACATCGTCATCATCGCGGCTTGCGGCGAGCGCGCCAGCGAGGTGGTCGAGACCATCCGTGACTTCCCGGACCTGACCGATCCCTCGACGGACCGGCCCCTGATGGAACGGACCATCATCATTTGCAATACCAGCGCGATGCCGGTGGCCGCACGCGAGTCGTCCGTCTACACGGCCGTCACGATCGCCGAATACTACCGGCAGATGGGCTTGCACGTGCTATTGCTGGCGGATTCGACCTCGCGCTGGGCGCAGGCGATTCGCGAGCGCTCCGGACGGCTCGAGGAAATCCCCGGCGAGGAGGCCTTTCCGGCCTATCTGGAGTCGACCATCGCCGGATTCTACGAGCGGGCCGGCCGCGTGCGCCTCAAGGACGACCGGATCGGCTCAGTGACCATCGGTGGCGCGGTCAGTCCCGCCGGGGGCAATTTCGACGAACCGGTCACCCAGGCGACGCTCAAGGTGGTGGGCGCCTTCCACGGGCTCTCTCGCGAGCGTTCCGATGCCCGGCGCTTTCCGGCGATTGATCCGCTCGAGAGCTGGAGCCGGTACGACGGCTTCATTGAACGGGGCCGCCGCCGGAACATGCAGCGCTTCCTTGAACGCGCCCACGAAGTCGACCAGATGATGAAGGTGGTGGGCGAGGAAGGCACCGCCCTGGAGGATTACGAGGTCTACCTCAAGGGCGAGCTGTTCGACGCGGTATTTTTGCAGCAGAACGGCTTCGACCCGGTGGACGCCGCCACCCCGCAAGAACGGCAAACATTGCTCTTCGGACTGCTGGAGGAAATTTTGCATGCGCCGCTGACCCTGAAATCCCGGGACGAGGCGCGCCGGTTCTTCCATCAATTGCGCCAGCATCTGCTCGATCTCAACGGTGCCGCCTGGCAATCGGACGAATTCGAGCAGCGGATGAACCGCGTGCGGGAGCATACGGCGACGGCGATTAACCGCGAGGAAGCCGGCCACATGCCCGTGCTGGAGCTCGCTCTGGTGGAATCCGAACTCGATTCGCCGATTGTCCGGCAACGCCGGATGCATCCGGGTTCTTATCAGGATCTACGATTCTCGGAGGAGGAAAATGAAGCGGATCACAACTAGGATCGTCCAGATCGCCGGCAGCGTGATCGCGGTCAATGCGACCGGTGTCGCCAACAGCGAGCTTGCCGTGGTGCGTTCGGCCTCCGGCGAATCGTTCGCGCAGGTGATCCGCCTGCAGGGCGACCGGGTCTATCTCCAGGTGTTCGCCGGCACGGAGGGCATCTCCACCAGCGATACCGTGCGCTTCCTTGGCCACCAAATGCAAATCTCCTGCACGGAAAACCTGTTCGGCCGGGTTTTCGACGGTGCCGGGCGCCCGCGCGACCGCGGTCCGGAGCTGACCGGAAACCTTGTCCCAATAGCCGGGCCGCCGGTCAATCCGGCCCGCCGCATCAAACCCTCGCGCATGATTCACACCGGCATCCCCATGATCGATGTCTTCAATTCGCTGGTCGATTCGCAGAAGATTTCCGTCTTCACGGTGGCCGGCGAACCGCATCACGAACTGCTGGCCCGCGTCGCCCTGCAGGCCGAAGTGGATCTGATTGTTCTCGGCGGCATGGGCCTGCGCCACGACGATTATCTGTTTTTCCGCGAGCGCCTCGAGACGGAAGGGGCGCTGCACCGTTCCATCCTCTTCATCCACACCGCGGCGGATCCCGTTGTGGAATGCCTGCTGGTGCCGGATCTGGCGCTGGCCGTGGCCGAGCAGTTCGCCCTCAATGGCCGGCGCGTGCTCGTGCTGCTCACGGACATGACCAATTTCTGCGACGCCCTCAAGGAGATCGCCATCATCATGGAGCAGGTTCCTTCCAACCGCGCCTATCCCGGCGACCTCTACAGCCAGCTCGCCGCACGCTACGAAAAGGCGGTCGATTTCGAGGACGCCGGATCGATCACGATTCTTTCGGTGAGCACCATGCCCGGCAACGACGTCACCCACCCCGTCCCCGACAACACCGGCTACATCACGGAGGGACAATACTACCTTTTCAATGGCCGGATCGAGCCCTTTGGCTCGCTGAGCCGCCTCAAGCAGTTTGTCAACAAGGACACGCGCGACGATCACCGCCCGCTGATGGACGCGATGATTCGCCTGTACGCGGGCTACCAGGAGACGCTGGAAAAGCGGGCCATGGGATTCCGCATGTCCGATTGGGACCAGAAGCTCCTCAAATACGGGCACCGGTTCGAACATGAGTTGATGGATCTCTCGGTGAAGATTCCGCTGCTTCAAGCGTTGGATCGCGGCTGGCGGATCCTCGCGGAGTGCTTTACACCGGAGGAAACCGGGCTGCGCACCGGGCTCATTGAGCAACACTGGCCGAAGGAAAAGGAGACCCATGGCTAAGCTCAAACTCACCAAGCCGGAACTCAAGCGCCAGAAGGCCGCCCTGCGGCGCTTTGAACGTTACCTGCCCCTGCTGCAGTTGAAGAAACGGCAGCTGCAGCGCGAGGTTGACCGGGTCCGGCAGGAGCTCGTGGATTCAAGGGCCAAGCTGGAAGAAGCCTCAAAATCCGCCGAGGAGTGGTCCGGGTTGCTCGCGGAAGACATTGGCCTGAAGGAGCTGTTTGTGTTGGAGGGGGTCGAGGTGCGCTGGGAGAATATTGCCGGCATGGACGTGCCGATGTTTGAGCAGGCCCGCATCCGGGTGGAGGACTACGACCTGTTCGCGCTGCCGCTGTGGGTCGATGCCGCCGTCGCCGCGTTGCGTGAGATCATCTCCCTGTCCGCTGCAGTGGAGGTCCTTGCCGAGCAGGAACGCCGTTTCGCACGAGAACTCCGCCTGACCGCCCAGCGGGTGAATCTCTTCGAGCAGGTGAAGATTCCCGACGCGCGGGAAAACATCCGCCGCATCACGGTCTACCTGGGCGACCAGCAGACGGCGGCCTTCGGCTGGGCCCTCATGGCAAGGCGTAAGCTCCAGGCTGCGGAGAAAGGAGGGAATGCATGATCGTCCCGATGAAAAAGGTGACGATTCTGACGCGTGCCGCCGCCCGTGAGCCCGCGTTGGAGGCCCTGCGCCAGCTCGGTGTACTGCACATTCTGCCGGCCCGTCCGCCCGCCGGCCCCGCCATCGAATCCTTGCACGAGCAACTGGAGACGCTCGAAATGGCGAGCCGGTTGATCCCGGGGGCGGTTCCCCGCGCGGCCCCCGCGGAAGGCGCCTCCGGCTTGATGCAGGCCGGCCTGCAGGCCGCCCAACAAATGATCGGGCAACAGGAGATACTGGAGCAGATCGAGGATGAACTGGACGACCTGCGCCATCGTCGCCATAAGATCCGGCTGCTGGGCAGGTTCGAACCGCACGCCTTGGGGGAATTGCGCGAGGCCGGTATTTACGTGCGGCTCCATGTCTGCAAGGACCGGGACTTGCAGCGGTTGTCATTGGGCCGGAATGCATGGATCGTGGGGCGCCAGGGCCACAGCATTTTTCTGGCCTTGATTTCGCGCGATGCGGATGCCCGCCTCCCGTGCAAGGAATTGGACCTTCCGGGGGAGAGCCGCGCGGAAATCGATCAGCAGATCACAGCCCTGAAAAAGCAACGACTGAATGTCCGGGTGCGGTTTGAGAAACTCCTCTCCCGGGCCGGGGCGATCGGGGCCGCGCTGTTCGAGGTCAGGAACCGGCTCGAATTCGAGCGGGCCCGGCTGGCCATGGATCAGGTGCAGGTGCTTGCCTGTCTCAAGGGATTCGCTCCGGTCACGCGCTTGGACGAGCTGGTCGCGTGCGCCGAACAGCATGGCTGGGCCTTGCGGATCGAGGAACCCGCCGAAGACGATCCCGTGCCGACCCTGCTGCGGAGCGCCCGCTGGGCGTCCCTGTTCCAGCCGGTGATGCGGTTTCTGGGCATCACTCCGGGCTATCGGGAATTCGACACCAACGGACTGTTCCTGATCTTCTTCACCCTCTTTTTCGCCATGATCGTCGGCGATGCGGGCTATGGCCTGCTCATGCTGGGAACGACCTTGGCGGCTTCACGCCTTTGGGACAAGCTGACCCCGTCCGCGGCCCGGCTCTTCTATCTGCTCGCCGGCGCGACCATTGCATGGGGTGCGCTGACGGGGACCTGGTTCGGCATCCGGCAACTCGCCGAATGGCCGCCCCTTGCGGCGCTGGTGATTCCCCAACTGGCCGCCTTCGGGGATAGCGAGCAAACCCTCATCCGGATCTGCCTGATCCTTGGCACCGTGCACTTGACCGTCGCGCATGTCTGGATGGCTTTGCGCCACGCCTCGCTGCGCTCCCTTGCGGAAGCCGGTTGGGCGCTCGTGGTGTGGGGCTTCTATTTCCTCGCCGTCGGGTTCCTGCTGGACCGGCCCCATCTGCGCGCCGTCATGGCGCTGCTCGGCACCGGCCTTCTCCTCATCCTGTTTTTCGGCGAGCAGGACGGGCGCGGCCTGTTCCGCGGCATCCGGCGCGGCCTCATCCGGATGCCCATCACCCTCTTCGACGGCATCAGCTCCTTCTCGGACACGGTGTCCTACATCCGCCTGTTCGCCGTCGGCGTGGCCACCAAGGAAGTGGCCGAGGCCTTCAACAAGATGGCCGCCACCGTCGGATTGGACTCGTTCATCGCCGTGCTTGGGTTTTCGCTGATCGTGCTCTTCGGCCACGGCCTCAACCTCCTGCTGGCCGCCTTGGGCGTGCTGGTCCATGGCGCGCGCCTCAATTTATTGGAGTTCTCGCGCCATCTCGGCGTATCCTGGTCGGGGACCCCCTACCGGCCATTTGAATTGATGCGAGAAACAACTTCCCTTTAACCCATGAAAAACGGAGCTGAACCATGAACGGATTCGAACATTTCGGGGCGGCGGGATACGTCGCCGCACTTTGCCTTGCGGCCTTTGGCTCGGCGCTGGGAACCGGCGCCGCCGGCATGGCCGTCATCGGCGCATGGAAAAAGTGCCTGCTCGAGGACAAAACGCCTCCGTTTATCCTCACCGCCTTTGCCGGCGCGCCCTTGTCGCAAACGATCTATGGCCTGATCCTTATGAACGAACTGCGCGCGACCGCCGGATCCGCGGATCCCATGGTCAATTTTCTGACCGGCTTGTTCGGCGGAATTGCCATGGGCGCTTCCGCCTGGATGC
>JBNGDP010000051.1:0-23799 GCA_049975345.1 Oceanipulchritudo sp.
CGGAGGTCCCACGCCCATGCTCCACCTGATCAATCCATACTGAAAGCGGTATCACTTCGCGCTGAGCGCCTCTTCCAAGGTGGTCGGAATGGGGCGGGGGCCGATGATCTGGTCGGCGGGGAGTTCGTCCCGGGCGCAGCGCTCCTTGTACTCGGCGAGCTTGTCGGTCACGATGCCCTGGCGGATGAGATCGCGTTCATCCGTCTCACCCAGGTCGCTGTATTTGGCAATTACTTCATCCAGGGCGGCCCGCAACCGTTTCAGGGTGTCGGAATAAGCCGGGTCTCCCGCGAGGTTGTGGAGCATGTCCGGATCCTGCTCCGCGTCGAAGAGTTCCTCCTCCGGCTTGCCCGGTTGAAAGAAGACGGCCTCGTCCCCCTGTAATTTGCCCTCGGCGTTCAGTTTGCGCATGACGGGCATGACCGGCTGCTGTTCCATGTACCACTGCTTCTGGGCCCATGGGAGCCAGTGGGCGTCGTTGCGGACGTAGTGGAATTTCCGGTCGCGGGCGACGCGCTGCTTGTCGAAGACCTCGTCCATCCGGTCCCGGCCGGCGAAGACGTATTCCCGTTCGGGTGCCCGATCTTCCCCCAGGAAGACCTGACCCTGGTAGTGGTCCGGAACCGGCAAGCCGGCGAGGGTGAGGATCGTCGGCGCGATGTCGACCCAGGCGACCAGCTCATCCGTCACGCTTCCCGGTCCGATCTTTCCCGGCCAGCGAATGATCAGGGGCAGGTGCAGTCCCGCGTCGTAGCACCAGCGCTTTTCCCGCGGCAGTCCCCGCCCGTGGTCGGCCAGAAGAATGACAATCGTGTCCTCCCGGTGGCCGTTTTCGTCGAGCCACTGCAGGCACTGACCGATCTGCTGGTCAATGGCGCTCATGGCGTCGTGATAGGCGGCGATCTGGCGCCGCAGCTCGGGGGTGTCGGGCAGGTAAGGCGGGACCGGCGCCTGTTCCGGATCGTGCCGTGCCTCCTCCGGGCACGGGAAGTCCCTACCGTGCCAATCCGGCACCTCTTTGAACATGCGGCTCTCATGGGTGAGCCCGAAGTTGCGGTACACAAAGAAGGGCATGTCCGGAGCTTTTCTCGACCACCATTCCTCCTGGTCGGTGCACCAGCCCTCGGTGGGCTCGAAGTTGAAGTCCAGCTTGGTTGGCCAGGAGACATGATACCCGGCATCCACCAGCTCGTGCGTGAACATCCGTGGCGGGTTCACCAGCGTGCAGCGCATCAAGTGGTTGCCGATTGTCCACGGATAGCAGCCGATGACCATCCCCCCGCGGCTCGGCGCGCAGACCGGCGCATGACTGAAGGCATTGGTGTAGCGCGCCCCTTCGGAGGCGAGTTGGTCCATGTTTGGAGTGGAGGCGTAGGGATCCCCGTAGCAACCGAGGTGGCGCCCGATGTCCTCGCACTGCAGGAGCATGATGTTGAGCGGTTGGGTCATGGCGGGATCAAGTTTCGGGACTGGCTCCTTTTTTGTCAATCGGCAGAACGCCTGAATCGGAATTTCCGCATAGGCCTGCAATTCACGGGTATACCGCTCTTATGAAAACAGCGTCTGGCCCGCTGCAGGACCGGTACTGCCCGGTTTCCGCGTCCGCCAGCAACAGATTGCACATGGTCAGGTACGGCTCGCTGGTGATCTTTTCCCGCAGCACGGGAATTTCCTCCGAACCGAAGAGCAGGCGCGGATGGGTTTGTCCCTGCAGCTGGATCCCGGGAAGCGAAACAAGGGAAAACAATACAACGGCAGGGAGAGTTCCGAAATGGGAATGGGGAAGAGGGTGTTTTATCATTTTCAATCGGGGCTATCGAGTATGAAGAGGTCCACCTGTTTATCATACTTTGCCTGTTTTTGCATCCATCCTTTGCGTCATCCGCCGTGCAAAAGGCGTCTTTCCAAGGATTTATGTAAAAACAGGATCAGGATCTGCGCACGGGCGCATGGGAAATAAAGCCCGGGTTGTCCACCCATATGCAATCCACCATAAGCGTGATTGGATTCTCGATCAGGCCGGTGCGGTTGAGCTGGATTTCCTGATTCAGGTATTCCACCGCGATGCGGCCGACCTCGTCGGGGCGGTGATCGATGCCGGCCAGCGGGTCGCGGGGCCCGCGCCGCTTGAGCGTGACGATCGGGATGGGACCGTCGATATCGTATCCGGCGGCCTGCAGCATTTCAAGGTTGGGTGGGTAGTGAAGAATGATGACATCCGGCTTGCTGGACCGAAGCCATTTGCGGATGTTCTCCGGCGAATCCATCGGATGGATGAGGGCTGGATCTCCCGGGCCGTATTGAATCATTATATGGATGGCTCCCTCGGCGATCATGTCGAGTTCGGAATCCCTCCGATGCGTGAAGAGCACCGCCGGCCGTTTGAAGCCCGCTTCGCGCAGCTTGCGGTCGGTTAGACGGATCCCCTGGGAAATATTCCTTCGGACCTGGGCGATGGGCAGCCGCGCGTGCCCCATTCCCGAGGAGACCGCACTGAAATGCTGCCAGGGGAAACCCTTCCATCCTGCCAGGTCATCCATGGGACCGCAGATGATCCCCTGAATCCCGCGCGCGTGCAGAACTTTGCCCATGTGCGCGGCGTCGCCGAATTCGTTCAATGAAAAAACTTCCAGATGGTAGCCCAGTTCGGCGGCCCGGCTGGTCGCCGCCTCGATGTTCGTCCGCGCGTCATGCTCGCGTACAATCGTCCGGTTGCGTGCGATGTAGGCCAGGGTCAACTTCCTGCCAACCACCTTGCCCGAGCGCACCTGCTGCATCAGGCTCGAAACCAGCGGATTGGGACGGTAGCCCATAAGCTTTGCCGCTTCCTTCACCTTCCGGCGCGTTTCCGGTGAGACATGCCGCATGCCTCGCAGCGCTTTCGAAACCGTCATCTTGGAGATTCCCAGCTCGCGGGCAATGTCCTCCATGGTCACCGGTCGGCTCATGGTTCCAATCTGACAGGCACGAGCCCTTCATGGCAAGCTGATGGTTGCCGGCAAGGGAACCAACCGGGTTGGAAGATGTTCCTAAATTTCCGTAACCGCTTGCCTACGCCCAAGCACGGTGCCCGGCATGGCGTGGCGTCAATCCCTGAGCCGGCGCCTCAGCAGCGCCCCACCCAGCGTCGCCAAGCCCAGCAGAAGGGCCGCTTTGGCGGGCTCGGGGACGGCGACCAGGCCAATGGCAAAATCAGCTTCCACTCCTGAACCGAAATTTGTTGAACTGAAATTGCCGCTGGTGTTCTGATTCTTGTAGTAGCCCAGCCTGCTGTTAACGGGATTGTCGATGGTGGGATACTGGTCTCCGGAGTCCCATCGCCAGTTTAAAACGCTTTCTGAATTGCTGTCGTCCGTTGGTTGAATGACGATCGCGTAGTTATTGTTACCGACGGCATCCAAAGGATCCAGTGTAATGGTTGTTCCAAGGTTCCAAGTCATCGTGCTGAGGGCGTCTGTATAAGGTCCTCCAATTGAACCAAAAGGCGATGCCTCGCTTCCAAAGGTGATGGATTCGCTGGCCAATACATTCCGGGCATCCCATTGGCTGGCGCTGATTGTGGTCCCCCCTGGGGAATCGGGCGTTGTCGCATTCGCCCATTCGATGAGGGAGATGTCAATTGACTGGCCCTGCACCGCCCGGTCAATCAGAATGTTGACCGCTGAAATCTGAATGGTCGCGTCCACGGTGAAGGATTGTAGCGCTTCCCTGAATCCGTCGGTTGGATCGGTTTCCCGACGCATGAAGAGGCGGTTGGTCGTCTCGGCGGCGGTCATCGTCTTAACGGTTGAGACGTCGTAGCCCGAAGTGTCATTGTATGTCAGCGTGATCGTCGCCTGCGCCATCGGCACAAGGGCCAGGCTCGTCAGGATATGAAGGGTGGTACGGGTTTTCATCGGGTTGCTTTGTTTGTGTTTACGATCAGGCCAGGCGGTGCTTGGCAGTATTGCCCAGTCTTGCGCACCCGGTCCGCCGATCAAGATCCCCCTGCGTTTACTCGTAACGGGGGGGCGGGGGTTGGACCGCTTTTTACTCATGCCCGGGCCAAAACGGCCTGGGCATGGCGGGCGAAGTGGGCGCGCAGGTCGGCGGCGTAGTGGCGGAGGATTTTTTCCCCGAGGCCGTGGTGATCGCCGCATCGGTAGAGGGCGCGGGCGAGGTGGAGCTCGCGCAGGGCGCGGTTGCGGACGGCGGTTTCATTGGGATCGGCAGTGAGGGCGGCCTGCACGGCGCGGATGTCGGGCTGATGGTGGCCGGCCATGCCTGGACGCTGGAGGAGGGTGGCGAGGGCCTGGGCGGCGCGCTTGTCGGGATGGCGCTGGTGGAGCCCTTCGCAGGCCTCGGCGACGGCGCGGCAATGGGAGAAGGGGGGGTCTTGGGGGAGGGAAATGATCTTATCGAGGATGGCCTCCCACGCGCCGGCGTCGGCGGCATGTCCCAGCGCGATGAGATGGGCATCGACCGGCGACAGGCTCAAGCCGAACTGTCCCATGCCGGTGTAATTCCAGCCCTCGTCCCATTCGTTTGACTGAACGAAGCGGGCCAGATCGGGGATGCCTTCGGGTTCGCCGAGCAGGCAGAGGATCAGGCTGTAGCGAAGTTTTCGCTCTCCGGGCAGGTCCTCCCGCAGGGCGGCCCTGATCAGGGGGATGGAGCGGGCCGGATCGGAGAAAATGAGGGCGAGGCCCTTGTGACTGTCCCAGCCGCGCTGCACAGCATCCACCATTGCCTCGTCCGGAACGGGGAAGGAGTCGGTGTCGCTGAGGACCCGTTCGGGCAGGTTGCCGATTTTGACAAGGTGGGCTTGCAGTTCGCGGATGGGGAGGTCATGGAAGCTGCATTCCTCCTTAGCGGCAATGGCCGCGGCATGGCCGGCGGCGTAGCCATGGTTCTGGACATCCGGTTGCATGCGGATGACGGGGAGGGCGTCGCGGTGGGCGCTGAGACCGAGGCCGGTGACCAGGACGTTGGCGAGCCCCTTGGGCTGCAGGGCGCGGAACGGGACATCCGCCCACATGCGCTTTTTTTCCATGGGCTTGCACAGGAAGACCGGATGGATAGTGAATCCGTGGGTGTCAAAATTGGAGGAGGCGACACAGATGGTGTCGGGGTAGCGGCGCTCCGCGAGGAAATCGACCGGGTCCAACTCGATTTCGCCGATGATCTGGCGCCGTTCACGTGAATCGACCAGTTGCCCGGCATCGAAGTGATCCTTGAACTTGAGCTTGGAGCTGACGAGGAAAGCGGTGGTGTCGGTGATGCTGCTGTCGTCGCAGAAATTGTGATCGGAATTGTGGTAATCGCGACCGGGCTGCATACCGGCGAGGCCGGTTCCCTGGACGGCGACATGCTCCGCGCCGATGGTGCGCACGGGGGCCCCGGCGGCTGCGGCCACATCCGCGTTGCCGGTCGCATCGACGATGCAGGCGGCCTCGACGTAGCCAAATCCATAGGGTGTGGCCACCAGCAGGGCGTCGACCTTGTCGGCCTCGCGGCGGACATCCGCGCAGAGGGAACGGAACAGGACTGTGGCGCCGGCCTGGTTGCATTGGCGGCGGTACCATTCGGCCTTGGCCGAGCGGGACCATTCGCTTTTGCTCTTGATGATTTTCTTTTCGGTTTCCAGTGCGTTGACCCCTGCGTCGATTTCGCTGGTGAAGCCGGTCTTGTTGCCGAACCAGTAGCGGGTGATCTGGCCGCTGGTACCCACACCGCCCAGCAGGTCGGTGGACTCGATGACGATGGTGTCCGCCCCGGCGCGGGCCGCCGCGATGGCCGCCGGCGCCCCGCCGGTTCCGCCGCCCAGGACCAGCACCTCCCAGCGCCCGAGTAGCGGGACCTGGCCCGGGTCGAACGGGACCGTTGACCTGCCCGTGCCAGTCGAATTCACTGGGTCAATTGTTTGTGCCCATTCTTCCGCCTTGACGATTCCGTCCAGCACGGGCGCGAGGCCTGCCTCGGGCCGGATCCGCTCCTGGTGGAGATATTCGCCCGGCACCCAGCAGCGCGCGATGATTTCCGACTCGGCCCGCGCCATCTCGCGCAGGCTGCCGTCGCCGAAGTCCACCTCCAGCCGGTACGTGCGTGCGCTCAGGGACCAGGGGTTCCCGTCCATCTCTCCACTGAACCCCTCCGGACGGTCGACAATCTCAACCCCTTCGGCATCCGTTCCTTCACCCATGCAAAGGGTCGTGTGCAGGACGCATTGCCGGCCGCGCAGGGACGCTTCCGCCAGTGTGTCGGTCCTATCCAGCACCCGGGCCGCCTGGATGGCGAGCAAACCGGAACGTGTGGCGAAAATCATTCCGTATTTCCGATGATCCGGATCTTCCAGGGCCCGGGCCGGGTGGGTGTTCAGAAGAAAGGGAATACCTGCTTCCACCATGCTTTGTTCAAGCGTGAGCTTCAGGTGCATGGGGGTGGAAGGATGCGGGGCATGCGGATATAACGCCCGGGTCAAGCCGCCTTCAGGAAGAGCTTCAGCACCCGGCCAGAGCAGCATGTCCCCGCACAGGTCCTCGCCCAGGTAGGGGCGGGATGAGGTCAGGAAGACCGAAAAGCCGCGCTGCTTCAATCCCAGGGCCAGGGCCACGCCCGCAGCCGTACCGCCAATGATCAGCGCGTCAGCCGTGGCATGGACAGGGACTTGCCTGGCCTGGTTTACTATCTTGTTCATTCCGTCAAGTTGCGCGGAATACAACTGAATGGCAATAGCGTCTTGGGACGGGATACCTGAATTTGATTATCTGAAGGCCACCTCTTCTTGAATGTGAAAGCAAGCCCAAGGAGCGGCGGCTGGGAAGCCACCGCTCCCAGTGTGGGACAGGAAGCTGCCGCACCTTGCCACTCGTTTCCCGAGCAGGCCGGGGAAGCTTACGTCACTTCCACCACGCAGGCCCAGTATCCTTCCTCGACGGGCGTCTTCAGGCGCAGGCGGCCTTCCGCGTCAAAATTGGCGGGTACCGGTTCGTGCCAGAGCGTGAGGCGGATATCGAGCCACTGCACGCGGGCCACGACATGGGAAAGGGTGGACTCCGCCTGCAGGAGGACATTTCCTCCGTCCGGAAAGTAGACCGCGTATGCCTGGTCCCTGATTCCCGTGCAGTAGGCCTCGTTTCTTGAGCGCTCGAGCAACCGGGCCGCATTTGGTTTGCAGGCGAAGAGGTCGATTTTGGAAGCCAGCATGCGCGCCGCGCGGATATTGGCCCGGGCGATGTGGGAGAGGCCCAGCCCGGAAGCGGGACGATGAAAGCGTACGCCCGCCAGCCCGGCAAAGACGTTGCGCCAGAAGCGCTCCTGCCCGTCGCGGGTGGTGCCGTAATAACCGCTGTTGGCGCCGTAGACCTTCACTGAATTGAGCGGACGCTGGTGGCCGGTCGTGGCGATTGTCTCACGGAAGGCCATGAGCTGGTCCCAGTGGGCTTGCCCGGTCTGGTGATTGACCTGGGAGACATCGACGAAAGCATAGGTTTCCGGATGCTCCCAGGTGAAGCGGTGTTGCCGGTCGTCGAGATCATGCGCATCCCACATTTCCGTGACCTGTACCGTCCGGTTCCGTTTTTCCGCAACGGATTGAATGTACTCCGCCCAGTATTTCCCCCACTCGGGGGATTCGTTGGTCTCGTTGCTGATGCAGTACAGCACGTGTGGCTGGCCAAGGGTCACCGACAGCAGGCGGTCGACAAAACTCTCCTGGCAACGGCGGAGCAGGGGGTTGTCCTCAAGGGCTGGAACGCTGCGGAAAAACGGGTTTTCCCGCGCCCCCGGATGCTTCGGATACTGGGTGGCAAGGCCGGAGGCCGCCTCATCATAGTTGATGTTTTTCCTCGGGTTGAAGGGGTTGTCCCTCCATGGTTCGCGGGCGAAGTCAAAGCGGTCGAACACCTCGATCTGGACGATGATGTCACGCTCGCGGGTCAGTTGAATGAAGGTCTCAAACCGGTCCCAGTACGGTCCCTCGGCCTGCTCCAGGTCATAGAGTCCCGTCTTGGGGTCTTTTTGAAAGTACCATGCGTTGCCCTCGTCGCGCGCCGACATCGAACAGCGGACGTAATTGCCCCCGCAGGCGGCCAGTGTGTCGAGGTGGGCCTCGAGGCCATCGATCTGGAAGAGGTTGTCCTCAACCGACCCGCCGAGTAGGAGCACGGGCTTGCCGTTGTACTGCCAGAAGGAGGGATTCTGTTTCCAGGGTTGGAGGGACATCTGGCCGATTATTGGGGAAACAATTCCCGGAGGAAGGCCATATCCGACTCGCTGAGCTCGAATCCATCGGCGGCGAGGTTGCAGGCGACCTGGCGCCGGTTGCGGAACCCGGGAATGGTGCAGGCGACTCGCGGATGGTTCAGCACGAAGCGCTGGGCAACCGAGGAGAGGATCTCCACGCTGTCGCCGAAGCGCTGCTTCATGGCTTCGATCTTCGGCTGGATCTCGAGCAATCCCTCGCGGGAGAATTCGCGCTTGTTGCGCCGGTGGTCGCCCTCGTCGAAGGCGGGCGGGTTCTCCGGATCAAACTTCCCCAACAGGCGCCCCTGGGCGAGCGGACTGAAGGCGACGAACGACATGTCGTATTTTTCAAGAAGCTTCGGCACGGGATTGCCCGGATCGATGAACTGGCGGGCGGTGATGTTGGCCCAGCTCTGGATCACCGTTGGGCGCACCACCGGGACGCAGTTTTCAAAATGCCCGTTGGTATAGGCGCTTTGCCCCTTCAACCGGACCTTCCCCTCCTTGACCAGCGCATCCATGGTGGCGGCCGCCTCGTGCAGGTGGTCCCCGAAGTTGCCGTGGTGGAAGTAGTAGATGTCGATGTAATCGCGCTGCAGGTTGATGAGCGACTGCTCGCACTGGTGCCGGATATGGGCGGGCTCGTACGCGTGTTGAGCTGTGCCGGGAAAATGCCCGATCTTGGTGGCGATGATGAAGTCCTCGCTGTTCAGGCCGAGTTTCTTCAAAACCCGCGCCAGCATGCGTTCGGCCTTGCCGTTGCCGTAGACGTCGGCGTTGTCGAAGTGGTTCACACCGGCGTCGACGGCCTGCTTGATGGCGACGGTGATTTCCTCCTCTTCGACATCCGCCCAGCCGTTCGGGTTGCCGTTCACCCAGTTCAGCCCGCCCATGGTCCAGCAGCCAAGGCTGATGTCACTCACTTCAATGTCCGTGTTTCCAAGTTTTCGGTAATGCATGGGATCAGGAAATCACAGGGATCCGCCCGATGCAACTTGGATTGAATTCCTGAAGGGAAAAATGTGTTCTTCAGCCCATCAGCAACGGATGTTTCCAGCGCAATCCCGGAAAGCGGGCGAAGTCGGAATCGGTGGAGATCCATTCGCAGTCGTATTCGATCGCGAGGGCCGCATGCCAGGCATCGGCAACCAGCTTTCCTTTAGCGGGCACCGCCCCGCTGAGCTCCTTGAAAATGGACCAGTTGCGGTTGCCGGGCCGAAGGATGCAGGCAGTCGGGCGTTCCAACAGGTTATCGCAGAATTCAAGGGCCTGATCAAGCGGGGTGGGGTCCCTGAAGATCCGCGGATTGGTGACAATGCGGACAAAACCACTCAAGACACTTTCCGAAATGCCGAAGGCTTCCCGCCCGGTGGCCATGCGGATCAGGAAATCCGCGTAGGCCGGATGCTCCGCGATGGCATCCTTGCGGTGGGCGTAGACGTAGACGTTGATATCGCAGAGCTTCATGCGCGGTAGGTCCCCTCATCCTCTGCCGCCAGCAATTCGCTTGTCCGGTCCAGGTTGATGCCGGGGAAGGGCCCGGACTTGCCATGGCAGACCAGCTTGAAAGTTTGTGCCCGGGTCGGCTTATCCGCCTTCAGGGCGGCGCGGCCCGCTTCCGCAAGGAATGCGCTCAGGCTTAGCCCTTTTGACCGGGCCTTGGCACGCAGTTGCTCCGCCAGTTTGTCATCCAGTAATATGGTCGTACGCATAAGTAATATAATATTACCTGCCGCTTGATCCTGTCAATCCCCGGGGACGGTTTTGCGCTTTTTGTAGTTGGCCAACATTCACCCCCTGCGGCGGTAGGCGCTGGGGGACATTTTCATCTGCCGGCGGAAGGCGCGGGAAAAGGCGGACGGGCTCTCGTAGCCGCAGTCGATGGCGATTTCGAGGACGTTGAGCGGGGAGTCCGCCAGCAACTTGCAGGCGCGGGAGATGCGCAGCTGGGCGAGGAACTCGCCGGGGGAGAGGCGCATGTGGGAGCGGAATCGTCGCGTCAGCGTGGCCACGGACATGCCGGCGTGCCGGGCGATTTGCGGGACATCGACGCCCTCACCAAGGTGTTCCCGGGCATACTCGACAATGTGGGCGAAGGCGGCATAGGGGGCGGGCAGGGGATCCGCCCCGGTGCGCAGCGGGCGGGAAATGCCGGTCGTGCCGACGACCTTGCCGGAACGGTCAACCAACGGCAGTTTCGTTGTCGAGCGCCACTCCACGCCGCCGAAGCGGTTGGCCAGCAGTTCGAACTTCCGGTGGATGGGCTGGGCGGTCTCAATGACCTGCCGGTCGTCCGCCATGAAGACCCGCGCCAGCTCCGGAAAATACAGGTCCGCGTCGGTCTTTCCAAGGATGTCCGCCTCCGGCAAATTGACCCGTTCGGCAAAGGCCGGATTGATTGCCACGATGTGTAAATCCGGGTCCTTGATCCAGAAAAGCGTGTCCTGAAGGTCCTTGAACAGCTGAATCAGCCCGTCGGTGAGGCAGGATGGGGGAATTGACAGGCACTTTGAAGAAGACGCCATTCTGACGAATTCTGCACATATTTTGCCGACCCCTGCAATTTCATTCATGCGCCTTCTGTGGTATAATCCGGTCACTATGAGCGAATACTTCACTGTACCCAGGATTGCCTACGAGGGCCCCGATTCCAAGAACCCGCTTGCCTTCAAGCATTACAACCCGGACGAACTCGTCGAGGGCAAGCCGATGCGCGAGCACCTGCGCTTTGCCGCCCCGTACTGGCACGTCATGCGCAACGTCCTCGGTGACCCCTTTGGCGCGGGCACGGCCCTGATGCCATGGGACGACGGCAGCGACTCGGTCGAGAACGCCCTTAAGCGGGTCGACGTGTTCTTCGAGTTCCTCGACAAGATCGGGATCGACTTCTACTGCTGGCACGACCGTGACATCGGCCCCGAGCTGAACGATCTTGCCAGAAGCAACGAGGCGCTCGACGCGGTGGTGGCGAAGCTCAAGGAAAAGCAGGATGCGCACAACAAGCAGTTGCTGTGGGGAACCGCCTGTCTCTTCGCGCATCCGCGCTACGCGCACGGCGCAGCCACCTCGCCGGATTTCAACGTGTACGCCTACGCGGCGGCGCAGGTGCGCAAGGCGATCGCCTGCACCAAGGAGCTGGACGGGCTCGGCTACACCTTCTGGGGCGGCCGCGAGGGCTACGGCAGCCTGATCAACACCGACATGAAGCGCGAGGTCGAGCACCTGGCCTCCTTCCTGCACATGGCGGTCGACTATAAAAAGAAAATTGGCTTTGACGGGCCTTTCTACATCGAGCCGAAGCCGCGCGAGCCCTCCACCCACCAGTACGATTCGGACGCGGCCACCTGCCTGAATTTCCTCCGCCAGTACGACCTGATGGCGCACTTCCGTCTCAACATCGAGACCAACCATGCGGAGCTGGCCGGCCACACCATGGAGCACGACCTGACCGTCGCCGCCAGCTGCGGCATGCTCGGCAGCATCGACGCCAACCGAGGCGACCAGTTGATCGGCTGGGACACCGACCAGTTCCCGACCAACATCTACCAGACCACCCAGGTCATGCTGGTCGTTCTTGGTATGGGCGGTTTCACTACAGGCGGTCTCAACTTCGACGCCAAGCGGCGCCGCGAGTCGCACCATCCGGACGACCTGTTCCACGCCCACATCGGCGGCATGGACGCCTTTGCCCGCGGGCTGAAGATCGCCGCCGCCATCCGCAAGGACGGGCGCCTGGCCGAGTTTGTCCAGCAGCGTTACAGCAGCTTCGATTCCGAGGCCGGCAAGAGGGTCGAAAGCGGCCAGATGACGCTCGAGGAGCTGGAGCAGATCGCCCTCGCCAACGGCGAGCCGCAGCTCGCCTCCGGGCGCCAGGAAATGCTCGAAAACCTGATCAACACCTTCTTATAAACATAGAGTTCATCAACTACGAATTGATTAACTACGAATATCACGAATCCCCGCGAATTGCTGAGCACGGAATATACAAAACATACGGAATAACCATTAAAAGAATCGGGTTGGAAAAGATATTATTTCCGTATATTCCGTTTGTTCCGTAGTTGAATCCTTCGCGGGGATTCGTGATATTCGTAGTTAATTTATCCTTAAAGAAACACTCCCATGGCACAATATCTAGGAATCGACGCCTCGACGCAGAGCTTGTCCGCTCTGGTGTTCGACGGGGAAACGGGAAAAGTCGTCTCGCAGAGCTCGGTGAACTTCGGGACCGACCTGCCGCAGTACAAGGCGCCACAGGGATTCATTCCCGGCGGCAAGGACGGCGAGGTGCACTCCGATCCACTGATGTGGCTGGACGCGCTGGACCTCTGTCTGGAGCGCCTGAAGGGCAACGGGGTGGATCTTGCAAAGATCCTCGCGGTCAGCGGGGCCGGGCAGCAGCACGGCACCGTCTACCTGAATGCCGACGGGCTGGACCGTATACAAAATCTAGATACGAAGGCGTCCCTTTCCGCGCAACTGGCCGGCGGATTTTCCCGGAAGACCTCGCCGATCTGGATGGACACCTCGACCACGGCGCAGTGCCGGGCGATCGAGGCGTCCGTTGGGGGGGCGATGAAGGTCTGCGAAAAGTCCGGCTCCATCGCCATCGAGCGCTTCAGCGGACCGCAGATCAAGCGTTTCGCCGAAACGGATGCGGACGGCTACGCGGCGACCGCCCGGATACATCTTGTGAGTTCCTTCATGGCCAGCATCCTGGCGGGAGCCGAAGCGCCGATCGACCATGGCGACGGGGCCGGGATGAACCTGCTCAACCTTGCGACCCTCGACTGGGATGAGGACCTGCTGGAGGCGACCGCGCCCGGCCTGCGGGAAAAACTTCCGCCGCCCAAGCCGTCCCAGACCGTGATTGGACCGGTGGCCCGCTACTTTGTTGAAAAGTATGGATTTTCCGGGGACACGCAGGTCATCGCCTTCACGGGCGACAACCCCAGCAGTCTGGTTGGCATGGGGGCCACGGAGCCCGGCAAGGTGGTGATCAGCCTTGGCACCTCGGACACCTTTTTCGCCGCCATGCCCGAACCGCTGACTGATCCGGCCGGCTGTGGGCATGTGTTCGGCAATCCGCTCGGGGGGTTCATGACCCTGCAGTGCTTCGTCAACGGATCACTGGCCCGGGAAAAGGTGCGTGACCGTCTCGGCATGGACTGGGACGCCTTCAGCAAGGTCCTGCGCCAGACTCCGCCCGGTAACGACGGCAATCGCATGCTGCCGTTCTTCATGCCCGAGATCAGTCCGCGGGTCGATATCAAGGAGCCGGTTGTTTCCGGTCCCTTTTCCGAAAGCTGGGAGAGCAGCCTGTCCGCTCCGCGCGCCTGCGTGGAGGGTCAGTTCCTCAACATGCGCCTCTGTTCCGAATGGATGCAGCTCCGGCCCGATGTGATTTACCTGACCGGCGGCGCTTCGCAGAACGACGCCATTGCGCAAATCGCCGCCGATGTTTTCCAGGCGGACGTGAAGCGGCTCTCGGTGTCCGGATCGGTCGCCCTTGGCGGCGCGCTGCGCGCCGGCCTGGCCATCGGCATGGAGCCGGAAAAGATGGAGGCCTTCTTTGCCGATGCCACGGCCGGAGAGGCCATCAAGGCCGATGAGGGGAGTGCGGAGACCTATGCGAAAGCCGTTGAGGAGGCCCGGAACATGCAGGCCTCATTGGGCGGTGGTTCGTAACCTCCGAGGGCCCATCGGAAATTACGCAATTCCGGGAATGCCCTGCCAGACTTTCCTGTAATTTTCCACAAGGGAAGCGAACACATCCCGGTGATCCTCCCGGATGTTCCGCTGCTCGCCGGGTTCGTTTCCTTGAGCCATTTGGTGTAATACCGGTTCCACCAAGGTTTGATGCAATTGAGGCGGGCATTCGTGGCGCGCGCGCTTGCGCGCCGCTGCCAAGAAAGCGGCAAAAAAGCGTCATTGTTGAGGGCGCCCAAGCGGTGTGGGCGGATTCCGGATGCCAGGCCGATCCGGGAAGGGGCACAGACCGGGCTGTTGCATACCGCCTGCGTAAAAACTTTCCCCCGGGCAGCGATGCGGTCGATGTTCGGGGTTGCCCCATGGGTTGCTCCCCGGCACCCAAGCCAGTCGTGGCGCAACTGGTCGCACATGATGAACAGGAAGTTGGGGCGGAAACCGTTGTCGCTTGGCATTCCTCCAAGATTTCCCCGAAGGCAACACGGTCAATCTTTTCCGGAGTCCCTTTCCCCGGTTCATGACAAAGATTTCATATTTTGTCATTAAAGTCGCGGACCGTCTCGATCATGGCGACGACATTGGCGACCGGGGTGCGGGCCTGGACATTGTGGATGGCGTTGAAGACAAAGCCGCCCCCCTTGCTGAAGATCTCGCAGCGGTTGCGGACTTCCCTGCGCACGTCATCGGGAGTGCCGAAGGGGAGGGTGGCCTGGGTGTTGACGCCGCCGCCCCAGAAAGTGATGCGGTCGCCGTATTTTTTCTTGATGACCTCGGGCTCCATGCCGGTGGCGGAGCACTGGACCGGGTTGATGATGTCGAAGCCGGACTCGATGAAGGGATCGAGGAACGGCTCGATGGCTCCGCAGCTGTGCTTGAAGGTCTTCCAGGTGGTGTTCTCATGGATCCAGCTGTTGATTTCCTGGTAAAAGCCCTTCCAGACCTCGTTGAAGGTCGCCACCGAACAGAACTGGGAGGTCTGGGTCCCGAAGTCGGTTCCGCAAATGACCACGACATCGAGGAGCTCGCCGACGATGGCATGGAGCCGTTTCATGTTCTCGACAGCGATCTCCGTCTGGGCGGCGAAGATTTTCTTCACATGGTCCGGATCCTCAGCCACGAGCATGTACCAATCGGCCACGCCGCGCACCCCTTTCGGGTTTTTGAGGAAGGGGGCCGGCACGAGGGCGATGTCGCCGAGGCAGGTCCCGTTGAGGTGGGTGAGGATGGCATGCTCCTCGTTCCGCATCTGTGCCGCCTCGCGTTCCCAGTAGGCGACATCCTCGTCGGTCATGAGGCCGAATTCCTCAAGGTTGTCCTCGACCACCAGGTTGTCCTCGTCGAAGTCCGGATCGACCCGCTCGATGGAATCGAAAAAGAATCCGCTGGCGGGCATTTCCCCGCTGGCCGGGACCGCCATGTCCCCCTGCGGGTAGATGAGGATGCTGCCATCCTCCCGCGTGGCGGTGTTGAAGTGTTTCGAGACCAGCACGTCCTGCCCCCAGGGACATTGCCACGGCTTCCAGTCCTCATTTGGGAATCCAAATATGGTCTTGTGCGGGAAAATGCTGGTTGTATCGATGCCCATCGCCTCGCGGAGGTCGTCCTCCACCAGACCCAGCATCTGGTACGGTTCGCAGATCTTCACAGGCCTTTTCTCGAGGCCGTACCAGTCCCGCAGGCCGGCCACCACGCTGCAGTGGATGCCCGTGATGAAGGTGCTGCCGAAATCGACCGGCACGGGTCCGTCCCGGTGGGCCAGGGCGTTTTGAACGCATTCGCGGTTGTTCATGGGGTCCTTTATGGAATTCGTCTGCAAGCTGCCCTGCGATCATACTCCCCGGGGTGCTTTCTTTCTACTCGCAAACCGTAAAAAACCTTTCATATTCTGTCATCGTGCTTGTGGACCTGAAATTGAGGGACCGGTACGACGGTTTTCTCTTCCTTGCGGAATCGAGGCGGAAGCCGCCGATGCTGAAGAGCCACCACCACGTGGAACTGGAGCTCAACCTTGTGACGCAGGGATCGGTGACCTACATCATTTCCGACCATCGCTACACCTTTCCCCGGGGGAGCATGCTTTGGATCTTTCCGGAACAGGAGCATCAGCTCGTGGACCGGACCCCCGATGCCGGGTACTACGTGGCGGTCTTCAAGCCGGAAATGATCGAGCGCAGCTGCCGGGGGGAACTGTACGCTCCGCTAAAGCATACGAACGTGGAGGGGGAGGGCGTCATGAGCAAGCTGCTCAAGCTGGAGACCTTCGATCTCCTCCTTCGCACCATGGATGCCCTGATGGTCGATTCGCTGGATGCCGACCTGCTCAACCGCGAGGCAGGCTACGGGGTGGAGTCGGATTTCCGCTTCGAGCATGGGGATCCGTCCGCCCTCAACGCCGGACTGCACCACATCCTCATCCAGTCATGGAAGGCCTTTTGCTCCAGCGGCCAGCGGGCCGACCCGGTGCAGCTGCATCCCTCCATCATCAAGGCCCTTTCCATTCTTGACGATGCGTCCGTCTCCCTTTCGGTTCCGGAAATCGCCCGCCGGGGCGGAGTCAGCGAAACCTACCTCAGCCGGCTTTTCAAGCAGCAGGTGGGCGTACCGATCAACCGGTACCGCAATGCCGCCCGCCTGCGCTCCTTCCTCGAACACTACCACCAGCCGGTCAAGCGGACCATCCTGGAATGTGTCTATGCGGCAGGCTTCGGCAGCTACGCGCAGTTCTACAAGGTCTTCCAGCGCCACTTTGGTTGCGGGCCACGGGAGTTCCTGAAAGTTTAACCGATTCCCAGCAATTCATCCAGCCAGCGCAGGCTGGCCTCGGCCCAGGGCAGCTCGGTGTTGAGTCCCAGCCCGTGGCGGCCCTTCGGGTAGACGTGCAGTTCGACGCCGACTCCGTTGCGGTGGAGCGCATCGGCGAAGAGCAGGCTGTTCTGCATCGGGACGGCACCGTCCTCGGCGGTGTGCCAGAGAAAGCAGGGGGGAGTCTGCGCGCTCACCTGCTTTTCGCAGGACAGTTCCTCCCACAATTCCGGCGCGGCGTTTTCACCGAGGAGGTTGTTCCGTGAGCCAATGTGGGCGCAGGGCTCCGTGAAGCTGATCACCGGATAGCAGAGGATGCCGAAGTCCGGGCGGCAGTCCGCCTGCTCCTTGAACTTCCCCCAGTGCACCAGCAGCGAGGCGGCCAGGTGCCCGCCGGCCGAGGAGCCCATCACGCCGATCTGCCCGGGACAGATACCGAACGCGGAGGCCTTCCGCCTCACCGTATGCACCGCCGCCGCGGCGTCCTCGAGCATGCACGGGTGGCGGTGGCCGGCGCTTCCGAGCCGGTATTCAACCACGAAGCAGGTGTATCCCCTTTTTGAATACCACTCCGCGTAGCCCTTGCCCTCGTGCTCGGCCAGGTGGCCGTAGCCGCCGCCGGGAAAAATGACGAGGGCGCGGTTGGTCGCCACAGCCGGGTCGGGCAGGGAAACCTGGATCGCCGGCTGCGGGTCGGTTGTCGCACCGGGCAGGGTGGCGTGGAGGATGGTGGGTGCGTTCATGGATTTGAATTTATCCGCAGATTCAGATTCACAGATTAGCGCAGATTTTCTGAGGGGCTACTAAAATATGAGCATTCGTGGAGTTTTGGTGAATTCAAAATCCGCGAAATTCCGTGAAATCTGCGGATACCAACTCGCTTGACGCCGGACAAAAAAGCATGCATGAATTTCGTGTATGGCAACGAAGACCATTAGTCTGGAGCTGGACGCCTACGAGAAACTGAGGCGGGCCAAGCGGGGAGGTGAATCCTTTTCGGCGGTGGTGCGCCGGGCGCGGTTTGAAGAGGGCAGGCAGCAGCCAGGCGGGGTGGTGCGTGAACCGCAGGCCGGTTACGGTTCGGCCGCCGGATCGGTCGAAGCGTCTCCGGAATACTGGGACCGGGTGGAGGCGAAGGAGCGGATCCCCATCGCCCTGGAGAGTTTCGATGCCGCCAGCCAACGTCAGGGACAGCGCAACAAGGGTTGGTCCAAACGGGCCGGCAAGGGAGGGAAATCCACTGGCCGGGGCTGGACGCGCGAGGACCTTTACGCGGAGCGCACGGCGGGGCAATGAGCTGTCTTCTGGATACAAATATCCTGGTCTACCGCTTCGACCCTCGCGACAAGGCCAAGCAGCGCAAGGCAACCACCTTGATCCGTGAGCACCTCGAAAGCGGGACTGCGCACATTGCGCACCAAAGCCTGCTGGAATTTGTCGCCGCGACCACGCGGCCGCTTGCCGGGGCGGGAAATGTCAGCCTGCTGGATCCGCAGGAGGCCGCATGGGAAGCGGAGGAGCTGTTGCGCCAATTCAAGGTGCTCTATCCCAACGAGACGATGTTTCGCCTGGCCCTGCGGGGCTGGCGCACCTACGGATTGAACTGGTTTGACGCCCATCTGTGGAGCTTCGCGGAATTCCATGGCATCCAGACCCTTTATTCCGAGGACTTCCAGCACAACCGCGTCTACGGAACCGTGCGGGTGGTGAATCCGTTCAAGTGAGGACCCGCAGATTTGGCGGATTGGCACAGATTCAGTCAGTATCCGCAGATTTTGGGTATGCGCAGATTTTGTGAGGGTCTACTAATATATGGGTATTCGTGGAGTTTTTTTGAATTCACAATCCGAAAATATCCGTGAATCCGCGGATATTCATCTTCTTCTAAAATCTGCTGATGTTGCAATAGATTCCATTTTTCGGCTTTTGCGAGATAAGGAGGGGAATAGCACTATCCGCGGAATGAACTGCCTGTATTGCCGTCCACCCGGACCAGTGGAGTTTCAAAAAACGACCCTGCCCAGGTCAGGCAGCCGTTACACGCTCAAGGTGTCCTTCGGCTCGGTCGCCCTCAACGGTTTTAGCATCAGGAGCCATGGACAGCCCGTCGCCTCCGTGGAGTATGCGGAAGTGAAACACCTTGAGACGGGAACCCAGCTGATTTGAACCAAACCCATGCGATACGGATATTTTGACGACGCGAACCGCGAATACGTGATCGAGCGGCCGGACACGCCGACCCCCTGGTCGAATTACCTGGGCGACCGGCGCTACGGCTCGATCCTGTCCAACAACGGTGCCGGGTACTCCTTTACCCGCTCGCCGGCGCTGGGGCGGATCACCCGCTACAGCTACACGGCGCCACTCGCCACCCAGCCGTGGCGCGGGTTCTACCTGCGGGATGGCGCCAGCGGTGACCACTGGAGCACCTTCTGGCAACCGGTGGCCAAGCCGCTCGGTGAATACGACACCGTTTGCCGGATGGGCACCGGCTACTTGACGGTCGACAGCCGCTACTCCGGTATCCGGACAGTCAGTACATATTTCGTACCGCTGGACCAGTCCTTCGAATACTGGGTGTTGGAGGTCCACAATGAGGGTCCTGGCAGCCGCGAGTTGGACCTCTTCAGCTTCGCCGAATTCACCTCCGAGTGGCATATCCAGCACGACGTCTACAACCGCCAGTACACCGAATACATCGTCGAGGCGGGCAGTCCGGAACCGGGACTTTTGAGCCAATCCATATGCGGCCGGCTGAAGCAGGACGACGATTTCTCGAACCGCGACCAGAGCCGCTGGGTCTACATGGGCCTGCGCGGGGATATCGAGGTGGCCGGCTTTGACTGCGACCGGGACGCCTTCATTGGCGCCTATGGCAGCTACGCCGCACCGGAAGCGGTGATCAAAGGCAAATGCGGCAACAGCAGCGCCTACGGCGGCCAGTCCTGCGGGGTTATCCAGGGGCGCCTGAGCCTGGCAGCGGGGGAGAAACGCACGGTCATGCTGGTCCTCGGCGCGGGCAAGGCGGAAACCGTGGGCAAGGCCGTCCTCAAGGAGTTCGGCAATGCCCGGCGCGCGGCGGCGGAGCTGGAGAAACTCAAGGCGCACTGGGCCGGCCTGCTCGAGACCTTCCAGTGCGAGACCCCGGATGCGGCGGTCAACAGCACGGTCAATGTCTGGAACGCCTACAACGCGCTCATGACCTTTGAATGGAGCCGTTCCTGCAGCCTCGTCTATTCCGGCATGGACCGCGACGGCTTCGGTTTCCGCGACACCGTGCAGGATTTTGTGGCGTCGACTTCCCTTGTTCCGGGACCGACCCGCGAGCGACTGCTGCTGATGCTAAGCGGCCAGGAGGCCGAAGGGGGAGCCCAGCCCGAGGTGGATCCGGTGCATTTCAAGCCGGGACAAATGCAGCCCGCCCCGCTCGACAAGAAGCGCGCCGACGACTGCATGTGGTTCTTCAACGCGATCCAGACCTTCATTTCCGAGACGGGGGAAAGTTCCCTCCTCTCCGAGGTGGTTCCCTTCGCCGACAAGGGCGAGGCCACCGTGCTGGAGCATTTGCGCCGTGCCATTGAGTTCAATTTGAAACACCGCGGCCGGCACGGCCTGGTCTGCGGGCTTTCGGCCGACTGGAACGACTGCATCCGCCTGGGCGAACAGGGGGAGACCGTCTTTGTCACTTTCCAGCTCCGGTATGGACTCGATCGCTACATCGCCTTTGCGGAACTTGCCGGCGAGCAGGAGGAGGCCGCATGGGCGCAGGAGCAGCTCGCCGAGGTCGACAAGGCCATCCAGGCGCACTGCTGGGACGGGGAATGGTGGCGCCGCGCCTATGCGGCCGATGGCATGGTCTTTGGCGGAAAGGAGTGCGCGGAGGGCAGGATTTTCCTCAACCCGCAAACGTGGTCGGTCATCAGTGGGGCGGCCTCGCCGGCGCAGGCCAAGGCTGCCATGGATTCGGTGGAGACGCATCTGGCGGGCGACTACGGCATCCAGATCTGCGATCCGGGGTACAGGAATATCGACTGCTCGATCATGCGCGCGGTCCTCATGAATCCGGGCATGAAGGAAAACGGCGGCATCTTCAGTCATACCCAGCCGTGGGCGGTGCTGGCGGATTGCCTTCTCGGAAACGGGGACCGCGCCTTCAAGCACCTCATGGCCTATCTGCCCGCCGCGCAGAACGACAAGGCCGACATCCGCCAGATCGAGCCGTACGTCCACTGCCAGAGCACCATGGCGCCGCAGACGCCGCATTCCGGACGCAGCAAGGTGCCCTGGCTCAGCGGCACCGTCGCCTGGACCTACTTTGTATTGACGCAATACGTCCTCGGCATCCGCCCGGAACTCGACGGCCTGCGCATCGATCCCTGCATTCCATCAAATTGGCCGGGCTTCACCGTGGAGCGCGTCTATCGCGGAAAGCGCGTGCGGATCCGGGTCGAGAATCCGGGGGGGAGGAGTCGCGGAGTTTCGAGGATTACCTTGTCATCTGGAAAGGAAATCGTGGGCAATCTGATCTCAGTCGATGACCTTTGCGATGGCATGCAAATTCGCTGCCACCTCTGCTGATCCACAGTTTTTTTATCCGCAGATTGCAGGTCTGCGGATGAATCCTTATGAAAACCACATTCGACCAATACGGCCACTTTGACGAATCCCGGGGATGCTTCGTGCTGACCGCCGAGCCGCCGCGCAAGTGGTGGAACCTGCACTGCACGGCGATCCACAACGAGGGCGTGGAGATGTACGCCGAGGTGGCGCACATCAACGACGGGCCGACCTGGGTGCGCGACAGGGACGGAGTCACCACCACGCTGGTCGGATATGATCAGAAATATCACTACATCCGGGATGATGAGTCCGGGGTGGTGTTCTGCCCGGCCGGCGCGCCTGCGCCGCATCCCGTTCAGAACCGCGAGGTCCGCTTCCACCGCGAGAAGACCGAGTTTTCCTGCGAGGCGGAGGGACTGAAGGTGCTGCAGCGGGTCTTTGTGCCGCAGAATCTGCCTGTCGAGTGCACGACGATTCACATCGAGAACACCACGGACCGTCCGCGCCGCCTTTCCGTCTTCAGTTACGCCATGTTCCAGCTGACCGGAACCGATGCGGAGGGGAAGGGCGTCTGGAAGGAGAATTTCGCCGAAGTGCATCCGGAGCTCGGCGGCGTGTTTTGCACGAACCGCAGCACCTCCGTGCCCACCGACCGGTTCAAGGGCTTTCTTATCACCCTGTCGGACGGCTTTTTCAACGCCAACGCGTACCGTGACCACTTCACGCGGGCGGAGTATTCCGTCGGCACGCCGAAGATCCTCTGGGGCTGGGATTGCGACGGGCGTCCGGGTTACGGGCCCGACTGCGCGGGCATCGTGCAGGTCAAGGTGGAGATCCCGGCCGGCAAGTCCGCCCGGGTTGATTTTGTCCTCGGGCAGGCGTCCAGTACCGACGAGGTGGCCGGACTGAAGGCGCACCTGCGCCCGGAATTGCTCGATAGATGGTGCGACGAGGCGCGGGCGATAGAGGAACAGCGCGCCGGCGCCTACCACATCAAGACCGGGCAACCGCTCTACGACGGCCTCTTCAATATCTTCCTCAAGAAGCAGCACTATACCTACCTCATCAACAAGAGCGGGTTCCGCGACAACCTGCAGGTGGACGCCGCCCTTGCCATGAGCGATTACCCGGCTGCGGAAGCGAACTTCCTGCGCGCCCTGGCTTCCCAGTATGATAGCGGCTCCGTGCTACACGGGTTCCGCCCGCTCAACCGGCATCAGTATTCCGACAAGCCGGCCTGGATCCTGTTCACCCTGCCCGAACTGCTCAAGGAGGGTGGGGACTTCGGCCTGTTGGAAAAGAGCGTTCCGTATTTTGAATCGAAGCAGGCCGGCAGCGTCTGGGACCACGCCCTGCGGGCCATGCGCTTCCTCGCCAACGACACCGGTGCACACGGCCTCTGCGACCAGCACCATGCCGACTGGAACGACGGGCTCGAGGCGACCGCGGAGGCGGGCGAGCGCGAGAGCGTCATGGTCAGCATGCAGTTCTGCGCCGGCCTGCGAGAGGTGGCCGAAATCGCCCGCCGCATCGGCGACAAGGCGGTCGAACAGGAGGCCGCCTATTGGTATCAGGAATTCAAGGACCGGATCAACGAAGTGGCCTGGGACGGGGAATGGTACGTGCGCACGCTGTGCGGCGACGGTTACCGGATCGGCTCGAAGGAGTGCGAGTTCGGCCAGATCTACCTGAACACGCAGAGCTGGGCCGTGATCTCCGGCGTGGCCGAGGGGGAACGCGCCCATGCGGTCATGCGCAAGGTCGACGAGATTCTGGAAACGGACATCGGTTACCGGATCTGCTATCCGCCCTATGCCAAGTACGACCCGCGGGTGGGGCGCATGTCAAACTCCATGCCGGGTGCCAACGAGAACGGCGGCTGCTACAACCATGCGGCCGGGTTCAAGGGGGTCGCCGATTGCCTGCTCGGACGCGCCGAGGAGGCGTGGCGGACCTTCACCAAGGTCACCCCGGATTCGCCGGAGAACCCGATCTCAAATTCCGGCGCGGAGCCGTTCAGCTACGTCAACAGCTACTCCAGCGTGCCCCAAGTGTATGGGAAAAGCGGATACGCCTGGCGCACCGGCACCAGCGGCTGGATGGCCCTGCTGCTCATCGAGTACATCCTCGGCGCGCGCCGCGGCTACGACGGTCTTGAGATCAAGCCCTGCCTGCCGAAGGCGCTGCCGGATGCACGGCTCGTCCGCCGGTTCCGGGGGCGGGATTATGATATCCGCTATAAGGGCGGCAGCTTGTTATCCGCAGATTATGCGGATTAGGTTATACATCCGCAGATTACGGGTATGCGCGGATTCGTTTGTTCGATACCAGCCCGTTGCGCAGCGCAGCGCAGGGCTGGGTGGCGAACGCCACGTACGATCACTTTCGCCAAGGTTTGATCAAATTGAGCTGAATGTAAGCCTGAGCGCGCCGCGGGCAAGCAATCGGATTGAGCGCGCCGGCGGGCAAGCAATCGGATTGAGCGCGCCGGCGGGCTTGTCCCGC
>JBNGDP010000052.1:0-6622 GCA_049975345.1 Oceanipulchritudo sp.
CTGAGGCGGGACTCTACCACTGAGCTACCGAGCAATTAAAGTTAAAGAACGTCTGGCGACCAAGTGGTTAATCCCGCCCCGCGGGACTCTACCACTGAGCTACCGAGCAACTTGACCAGTGGAAAGGGGGAAATAAGGGGGGAGGGAGCGTGCTTGTCAACGGGTTTTTGGGAAGAAAACTCATTTGGCGGGTGGAGGGGTGTCGAGTTTGTGTCCCAGCCGGGCGGCGTCGATGGCGGCGCCGAGCCAGGAGGCGAGGATGAGCCATTTGGCGCCATCGAGGAGCAGGGCGGTCCGTTCGGGCGGGGGCTGTTCAAGGGCCTTCTGAATGGAGGCGGCATCGGGCTGGATTTCACCGGCGAGGACCTGGTCGACCGTGGCGAAGGCCTGTTCGACGGACCAGGTGAGGAGGAAAACGACGGAGGCAAAGGCCGGGAGGAGGAAGAGCGCGCCGGGGATCCAGCGACGGAGGTAAAAATGCCCGACACCGGGGAAGATGAGGAGGGAAAAGAGGGCGGCCTTGGCGGATTTCTTCATTTTTCCACAACAGGATGGAAATGGAGATAACCGCTGGCAGGCCTTTCCGGCAAGCCCCGTCTTTGACTTGCTGTTTGCTTACGGGGGGCAGGGAAAAGCGGACAGGCGAATCATTGGAATCATTGAGCGGTTGAGCGGTTGGCGTGGTCCCTTTTGGGATTTACAGGGGACTGACAAAGCGCACAGTGAACCGGCAAACACGCAAGGATGTCCGCTTTCGAACTGATCCGTCTGAACCTGCTTTCGCCGGTGATCCTGTGCTTTTTCCTGGGGATCGCGGCGACGCTGGTGCGCAGCGACATGCGCTTTCCGGAGCAGCTGTATCACGGCCTGTCGATCTACCTGCTTCTGGCGATTGGCATCAAGGGCGGGGCGGCGATGGTGTCGAGTCCGGGACCCGGGGTCTGGGTGGCGCTTGGGGTGGCGGCCCTGCTGAGTGGCTTGACCCCCCTCTGGTGCTATCCGGTGCTGCGGTATCTGGGGCGCATGAGCCGGTTTGACGCGGCGGCGGTGGCGGCCCACTATGGATCGGTCTCGGTGGTGACCTTTCTGGCGGGATCGGCCTTTCTGAAGGCGGTCGGGGAGCCCCAGGAGGGGTTTCTCCCGGCTATGGTGGCGGTCATGGAGGTGCCCTCGATCATTGTCGGGCTGCTTCTGGCGGACAGCCGGACCGGCGGGGAGGGCCGTACATGGAAGGAATCCCTCGGGATGGTGCTCAGGGGAAAGAGCGTTTTCCTGCTGTTGGGCGGCCTGTTGATTGGAATGCTGTCGGGGGAAGCGGGCCTGGCCAAGGTGGAGGCCTTTTTCGTGACCCCGTTCCAGGGCGTCCTCTGCCTTTTCCTGCTGGAGATGGGCATGGTGGCCAGCCGGCGGTTCGGGGATCTGCGCCGGGCGGGAATCTTCCTGATCCTCTTCGGCATTTTGATGCCGCTTGTGCATGCGTCAGCCGGGATATGCCTTGGCAGCCTGTGCGGACTCTCGCGCGGGGGCGCCTTCATCCTGGGGACCCTCGCGGCCAGCGCCTCCTACATTGCGGCCCCGGCGACGGTGCGCCTGGCCCTCCCGCAGGCGAGTCCGGCACTGTACCTGACCGGATCCCTGGCGATCACATTTCCGTTCAACCTGATTGCGGGTATACCCCTGTATTACCTGCTTTCGGGCTGGATTTATTAGGAAATCTGTGGAGAAAGGAAGTCGGGATGAAGACGCAGATGATGAAGCGCGTGACCGTCATAGCGGAATCCGTCATCCAGCATCAGCTTGAGGAGGACATCCTGAACCTGGGCGCCTCCGGGTATACCAGCACCGAAGCGGATGGACGGGGATCGCGAGGCGTGCGGGCCAGTGAATGGGAGGGAAAGAACGTCAAGATCGAGACCGTGGTGCGACCGGAAGTGGCGGAGAAGTTGCTTGATCACCTGGCGCGGCACTATTTCGAGCACTTCGCGGTGATTGCCTACGCGCATGATGTGGAAGTCGTGCGCGGTGACAAATATGGCTGAGATGGAGGCGTTTATCGAGCTGAGCGGGGTGACCAAGGCATTCGGGGCGCTGCGGGCGGTGGACAACGTCGACCTCGAGCTGCGGAAGGGGGAGGTGTTTTCCCTGCTGGGGCCGAGTGGCTGTGGCAAGACGACCCTGTTGCGGCTGCTGGCGGGCTTTCTCGAGCCGGACGCGGGGAGCGTCCGGGTGGCGGGGCGCAACCTGACCGGGGTGCCGCCGAACCGGCGCCCGATCAACACGGTCTTCCAGAGCTACGCGCTGTTCCCGCACCTGACGATCCGGGCGAACATCGGCTTCGGGCTGAAGGTGGCGGGCAAGCCGCGCGCGGTGATCGACGAGGAGGTGGACCGGATGCTGGACTTGATCCAGATGGAGGGGCATGCGGAGAAGCGGCCGCACGAGATCAGCGGCGGGCAGAAGCAGCGGGTGGCCCTGGCCCGGGCCTTGATCAACAAGCCGCAACTGCTGCTGCTGGACGAGCCGCTGGCGGCCCTCGACCTGAAGCTGCGCCAGCGCATGCTGCTGGAGCTGGACCGCATCCACGACGAGGTGGGGATCACGTTTTTGTACGTCACCCACGACCAGGGGGAGGCGATGTCGCTGAGTGACCGCATCGCGGTCATGAACAACGGTCGGATCGAGCAGTTGGGCACCCCCGCGGAAATCTACGAATCCCCCCGCTCGCGCTTTGTGGCGGATTTCATCGGGGACGCGAACATCTTTTCCGCGATGGTGGAGGGGGTTGTCGGGACCAACTACGTGGCCTTGAAGTCGGCGGAACTGGATGCGCGGGACGGGCGGTTGCTGGCCTGGAAGGACAAGCCCCTGGGGCCGGGCGACCAGGTGCACCTGAGCGTGCGGCCGGAGAAGCTGGCAGTCAGCCGCGACCGGCCGGAGGAAAACGGCCACCGCAACGCGCTGCCGGGTGTGGTGGAGGACAAGATCTACCTTGGCTCGCAGACCCAGTACCGCGTGCGGGTGGGGCAGCGGCTCATCCTCATCCTGCAGCAGCACGGGCATTACCTGCTGGATACCAGGCCCATCACCTGGAACGAGGCGGTCTGGGTGAGCTGGCACGCGGACGACAGCCACATGATCGTGGAGGCGGAAGGGTGAGGGCGAAGCGGCTGGCGGAATGGTCGCTGAGTGCGCCGACGATCCTCTGGCTGACCCTGTTCTTTGCCTTGCCGACCCTCCTGATCTTCGCCCTTGCCTTCAAGCCGGCCACCATCAACGGCGGCATCGGGGCGGGCTGGACCCTCGAGACCTGGTTCCGGCTCGGCAATCCCAGTTACCCTGCCATCCTATGGCGCACGCTCTGGCTCAGCGTGGCCTGCACGGTGATCTGCCTCGGGCTCGGGGTCCCGGTTGCCTACTGGATCGCCCGCCTGCCGGCCAAGGTCCGCCAGTGGGCCCTGATCCTCATCATCCTGCCCTTCTGGACCAATTTCCTCATCCGCGTCTTCGCCTGGCGCATGCTGCTGCATCCGGACGGTTTCGTGAAGCACGTGCTGATGCGCCTCGGCTTGGCGGATCTCAACGACCAACTGCTTTACAACCAGTGGGCGATCCTGCTGGTGCTGGTCTACACCTACCTTCCCTTTGCCATCCTTCCGCTGTATGCGGCGGCGGAGAAATTCGATTTTCATCTGCTGGATGCGGCGCGCGACCTTGGGGCCACCCGCTGGGAGGCGTTCTACAAAGTGTTTCTGCCCGGCATCCGGGTCGGGATGCTCACGGCATTGCTGATCGTGTTCATTCCGGCGCTTGGCTCCTATGCCATTCCGGAAATTGTCGGCGGACCGACCAGCGAGATGGTCGGCAACAAGATCGCCCAGCGCGTCTTCACCGAGCGCAGCCTGCCGGACGCCAGCGCGCTGAGCGCGGTACTGGCGATCGCGGTGTTCCTGCCGCTGGTGCTGGTGGCCTGGCTGCGACGCCGCGCGGGCGAGGTGCCGCGAACCGACGGGGGGCACATCTGATGCGACCGAGCCGCGCGCCCCTTTACGTGAGCCTGCTGGTGCTGGTGTTCTTTTACCTGCCGATCGGGATGCTCTGCCTGCAGTCCTTCAACGCGGCCAAGTTCGGCGGCTCGTGGAAAGGCTTTTCCCTGCGCTGGTACCGGGAATTGTGGGAGCGGGAGGATATCCACGCTGCGGCGTGGAACACGCTGACCATCGCGATCTGCTCCACCGGCATCTCGATCGTGCTTGGCTGCCTTGCGGCCTGGTGCCTGCACCGTTACACCAGCCGCCTCCAGAAGGTGCACTTCGGGCTCATCTACGCCCCGCTGGTGGTACCGGACATCCTGATGGGCATCAGCCTGCTGCTGCTCTTCGTGAATTTCCATGTGCCGCTCAGCCTCGGAACCATCATCATCGCGCACACGACCTTCTGCGTCAGCTACGTCACCCTGGTGATGCTGGGGCGGCTGCAGGACTTCGACGAATCGGTGATCGAGGCGGCCCGCGACCTCGGGGCCGGGTGGGGGACCATCATCTGGCGCATCCTGCTGCCGCTGCTCGGGCCCGGGATCGCAGCGGGGGGGCTGCTGGCCTTCACGCTGAGCATCGACGACTTTGTCATCACTTTCCTGGTCTCCGGCCCCGGCAACACGACCCTGCCGGTCAAGATCTTCAGCATGATGCGGCGCAGTTCCCCCCAGGTGATCAACGCCCTGAGCGTTATATTTATGGCCGTGACATTCAGCATCGTTCTCTTTAGTCAACGTCTTATCCGAAACAAACCATGAAACACACACCATACCTGATCCTGCTGGCGGGCGCCCTTTGTCTGGCGCTCCTTTCCGGATGCGGCCGATCCTCCGAGGAGGCGAAGCCGGTCCTGCATGTCTACAACTGGAGCGACTACATCGCCGAGGGCCTGCTTGAGCAGTTCGAGCAGGCCAACGACTGCGAGGTGGTCTACGACGTCTTTGATTCCAACGAGGCCCTGTATGCCAAGTTGAAGGCGGGGGCCACCGGTTACGATGTCATTTTCCCTTCCAGCTACTTTGTGACGATCATGGTCGAGGAGGGGATGCTTCAACCGATCAACAAGGCCAATATCCCGAACCTCGCCAACCTCGATCCGGCCTTTCTGGCCAACGTCTCGCTGGACAAGGAAATGATCCACAGCGTCCCCTATATGAGCGGCACCACCGGGATCGCCTACCGCAAGGATATGGTGAAGGACTACGAGCCGTCCTGGACCGTCTATGCGCGCGAGGACCTGGGCGGTCGCATGACCCTGCTGGACGACATGCGCGAAGTGCTGGGAGCGGCCCTGAAGACACTCGGCTACAGCCTCAACAGCACGAACGAGGAGGAGATCGGGAAGGCCGCCGACCTCGCCATCATCTGGAAGCGAAACATCGCCCGCTTCGACAACGAGGGCTACAAGGCCGGCATCGCCTCGAAGGAGTTCTGGGTGGTCCAGGGCTACGGTGGTGACATCCAGCAGATCATCGACGAGAACGAGGACGAGGAGATCGTCTACACCCTGCCGAAGGAGGGCTTCGCGATGTGGGAGGACACCATGGCCATCCCGGCCGGGGCCGACAATGTCGAGCTCGCCGAGAAGTTCATCAATTTCATGCATTCGCCCGAAGTGGCGGCCGCCAATATCGAGTTCAACTACTACCTGTGCCCGAACACCGCCGCGTACGCGCTCCTCGGTGCGGAGATCCTTGCCAACGAGGTGGTCTTCGTCCCCAAGGAGAAGATGGCGCGCGGCGAACAGATCCTTGATCTTGGCGAGGATCTGGCCAAGTACATCAAGGCCTGGAACCGCGTGAAGGCGGCGAATTGAGTGGCGCGCGCGCTTGCGCGTCGCTTCCCGGGCCTTGGTCGACCATCCGCCCTTCGACTGGCTCAGCTCAGGCAAGCGGAGGTCCCACGGGCGTCGACCATCCGCCCTTCGACTGGCTCAGCTCAGGCAAGCGGAGGTCCCACGCCCTTGGGCCGTCCTTATGGGTCCAGGCCGGGCGGGCATACGGAGTCGATGAAGGCGAGGTCGGCGGCGCTGAGCTCGCCCTCCGCGGCGGCGGCGTTGGCGCGGGCCTGTCCGGCGTTCTTCATGCCGGGAATCGGGCAGGTGACCGCGGGCTGGGCAAGGGTGAACTGCAGGGCGATATCGAGGAGGGAGCGCTCCGGCGTGACAAGCGCCTTCAGCTTTTCGGCAAGGGCCACCCGCTTGAGGAAATGGGCATGCGCATCCCCCTCGTTCCATTTCCCACGCACCATGTCCGTGAACTGGTGGTCCGGGGAGAACTTTCCGGTGAGCACACCCATGGAGATGGGCCCCCGCAGCAGGACCCCGATGTTGTTTTCAAGGCAGTAGGGGAACAGCTCCTTCTCGGCGCTGCGGGCGAGGATCGAGTAGTTGATCTGGCAGCTCGCGCAGGCGCCGTTGGCGTTGAGGGACTTGAGTGCGGCGAGGTTGTTGGTGGATATCGCATATTCGCGGATCTTGCCCTGCTGCTTCAGGTTCTCAAACGCCTCCACGAACAATTCCGGATTCTCGGGATTGCCGATGTGGCACTGGTAGAGGTCGATCCTGTCGGTATTCAGTCGATACAGAC
>JBNGDP010000052.1:6722-23449 GCA_049975345.1 Oceanipulchritudo sp.
TTGCCGATGTGGCACTGGTAGAGGTCGATCCTGTCGGTATTCAGTCGATACAGACTGGCATGGCAGCATTCCGTGATGCTGTGGACGGTCTTGAACTGGAGCTCATCGCCGAAGCGCCGCCCCCAATTGCCGACCTTGGTGGCAATGTAGACATCGTCCGGCCGCTTTCCCAGGACCTTCCCGACCAGTTCCTCGCTGCGGCCCATCCCGTAGGCATCGGCCGTGTCGAAGAGGTTCACGCCGCAGTCCCGGGCCGTCTCGATGGCGCCGATGGCGTCCTTCTCCTCAACCGGTCCCCACTGGCCGCCGATTCCCCAGCAGCCCATGGAGACCGCGCTCACGTTCCATCCGGTCTTTCCAAGGGTTCGATACTTCATGATCAGGGATTACTCATTTCCAGCTGGAAGAAGACGGGATCCCCTGCGGGCCAGCTGTCGGGCCTGCGGGCGACGACCTGGAAGCGGGCGTTGCCCAGGGGGGCCATTTGCACGTCACTGCTCCCGAGGGTGGTTCCCGGGTTTGTGAAATCGGCACGCGCTACAACCGACCAGGTGACATCCGGATGGTTCATCGCCCGTTCAAAGCGGACCACCGGATACAGGCCGGAAGAGGACGGTTCCATCTGGATCTGAAGACCGTGTCCCGGGGAGGGCATTTTCGGGTCCAGGCCATGGAGGTATTCCTGCAGGGTGCCCAACCCGTCCTTGTCGACATCCGCCGACTCCCCGCTGATGAGGGGATCGGCCTGTTCAGCGGGAGTGAAGTAGGCATCGAGGAATTCCGCGTAACTGCGCGTCGGTACCGGGTCCGCAAGGACGATTCCGCCAGGATTGGCGAAGGTGCCTGTTGCCGTGCTGATCGCACCGTCATTATGGGAAGTGATGCAGAGCCCCATGTAAACCGGATCGGGCATGTCGAGCACACGGTTCCCCACCTCGATCCAGTTAATGCCGTCCGAGGAGCGGTATCCGGTGATGAGGTTGCCGGACTTGACCAGCTTGAGCCAGACCGGGACCGTGTATCCGCTATCCTTGATGCTGCTCATGCTGCCGTCCTGGGAGGTCCGGTACTGGAAGGTGACCCCATTGGAGGGGGTGACACAGATATTGGCGCCCGTGGAGCCCGGACTGAGGTTCTGCCGTACCATGAGGCCGGCCTTGGCCCAGCTGTTGGTGTTGGTCTGGGTCTGCATGTGGACGGCGATTTCCGCGTCGCCATAAATGGGCTGGCCGGCAAAGTGGAACTCGCTCTGGTTGTTCCAGATGTCATTGCCGGAGCCGCTGATGGTAAAGTCCTGGCCGCTGATGCCGGCCGAGCCGGCGGCGGCGACATCCCCGATGTCAAAATTCATCCAGGGCAGGTCCACTTCCCCGCGTGCCACGATGACGGTCCGGTCAAGCCAGGCGGCTTCCCCGCTGTCGTCAACGGCTTCCACGCTGAAGATATGGGCGCCATACGTGAGGCCGCTCTGCGGGAAGCTGTGCGGGGCGCTCGCGCTGGTTCCGACCAGGTTACCATTCAGGTAAAGGTTGATTTCCGCAATGCTTCCATCCGGATCCCAGGCATCCACCTCCACCGGGAAGGAGTTGGTGGCCAGGAGGGCGTTCTCGATCGGGTAGGGGATGGAGAGGATCGGCGGCAGGGTGGCGTGTACGCTGACCGTCAGCCAGTCGCTGTAGACGGAGTCCCCGCGGTCGTCGGTGGCCTTGGCGCGGATCTTGTAGACGCCCCGCTCCATGCCGGTCAGCTGCATGCTCCAGTTGTCCCCGGCCAGGGCGGCCTCACCGAGGTAGTCATATCCTGAATACACTTCCACCTTCTGCAGGGTGCCATCGCCGTCCGAGGCGGTTCCCTGGACGAGGACATCCGCCGGGAACGGGGCGAAGGGGGTCCCTTCGGCCGGAGAGGTGATGGCCGCCGTCGGAAGGATGTTGGGAACCATTCCTTTCCCGATGCGGTCCCCGTCGACGTGCACCGTCAGGCCGCCGACCTGGAGGACGCGGTTCAGCACGCCCGTCCCGGAGAGGCTGCTCACCGGGGGGTGGGTTTCCCCGGCGTCGACAACGGTCATCACAACCAGATAGTCGCCGTCCGCGCTCTGGAAATGAGCGAAGTCGTTCTCATCGTAGCGTACACCCTTATATCCGTACGTGCTTCCCCGCAGGCGCGTGCCGGTGGTCATGCCGACCGGGGTCGCCGGGTAAATGACCGTGGCCTTGAGGGAGGCCCCGTTGGAGGCGCTGATCGTGATGGTGTTGGCGGTTGTTGAAATCGAGTTGAATTCGGGGGTGCAGAGCTGCCAGAACTCCCCGTCGTCGGTGGTGTCGGCCACCACGTAGACGGCACGGGCCCCGCTCGCGGCGGAATAATCCGCAAGGAAGCGGCGCCTGTGGTTGTTGGCGTCCACGTTGTTGGCGGAGATGCCGAGGGAAACGGTCCCCCCGCCGTCCGGGTAGAACTGCGGCACGTCGACCAGGTAGCCGGCGTTGCCGTTGGTGGAGATCTCGTTGTCCGGGTCGACCGGGTAGGGGCCGTTCTGTGAGCGTTTGTAAACGTCAATCGAGACCCCCGTGTCGTTGGAGGCGGTCTTGATCCCGTAGCGCCCGCCGCCGGTGACAAAGCATGTATCCAGACCGACAATACGGAAATTCAGCGCGTCGGGACCATTGTGCCCGGCATTGCCGCGGAATTTCGCGTACACCTGGGCGATCATGTCGTTGCCGTTCAGATAGCGGTCGCGGAAGGTGAAATATCCGTTGCCGCCGGTTTCCAGCATGGCGTCACGCCATTCGGGAATGGAAAGGGGGTCGGCCGGGACGACGGCGTCGCCGGGATGATAGAGGATGGAATAGATCACCCCGCTGCGCTCCTTGTCCCAGGTCTGGTCGCCGTTCCAACCGACGATCGAGTCGTACCACCAGGAGAGACCCGGGTGGAGCGCTTCCGGACAGTAGTAATAGGCCAGTCCATAGGCGCCCTCGCCACGATGGGTGTTGTTGTCGTCGCTGAAGTCCGGATGAACCCCGTAGTGGTCGAACCACATATGATGAATCCGGGCGGTGGCGGAGTAGACGGTCCAGAGGGCGAAATCCGTGGCGAAGGGGGTGGCGTCGCGGATGTCGCCAAGCCCGCTCCGCGTGGCGGCAATGCCAAAGGGCCCGACAAACCCCCATGGATACATGGTGTAGCCGATGGCCTCGATGTTCCAGCCCTTCCCCTCCAGGTCGGTTCCCATGTTGGCGGCCAGGTAGGTGTGGACCTTGTTGAAAGATCCCTCGAGATAGGCGGGGTCCACGTACTCATCGGTGGCCAGCAGGCAGATCCCCCCGGCGGCGCCCCGGATGCCCTGCCAGTTGCTGGCTTTATTGGTGTTCTGCTGCGTGCCGCCGTTGAGCCAGATCTTCTCGCCCATCTCCAGGAGCTTCTGGGAGACGATTTTCCGGAAGGCGTCCGGGTCGGCACCCGCTTCGTCCCATGAGGGCGCCTCGTAGCACAGGTCATAGGCAAAGGAAACCTTCATGCCGATCCAGTACAGGCTCAGTCCCTTGACGTTGCCCGCCCATGCGTAGTCGGATGTCGTGTCGTAGATGCGGTTCTCGACGTAGGTGCGGGCCTTGGCCGCCCAGCTGTCGTCGCCGGTCAGCATGTACAGGAAGGCGCAGTTGTACGCCGATTCGGCGTCGTTGTACTCCAGCGAGAGGTCGTCCTCCTTCAATTCCGCCACGCTGACCAGGGCGTTCATCATGCTGGCCCATGGCTCATAGGTGACCTTGGACCGCAGGTCGGGGATGTCGGCAGCGTCAATGAGGAGGCGCGGATGGGTCTGCGCGGAAAGCAGACAGGAAAGAAGAATTCCGGCAAGAAGGCAGGGGGTTTTTGATTGGGGCATAACAGGATTCCTTACTATGGGTTTGTTCTTTTGCCTAACAGTGCCCCCGGCAATTTTCAACCTATTCCGTTACGGGCAATAGCGGCAGGATCGATTTTGTCGCAGTAGGTGGCAGCGCGAGACGCAATTTGTCAGAAAGGCGCCATCCGAACCGGCAAGCGCCGGGACCCCCAGTGTCCCGGCCGCGCGTCAAAGTGGCCTGCGGGCCGGTTCCCGCAGAGCTGGCAGCGGCCGTCGGCACCGATATTCCATTCGGTGATGCCGTACCCGCAGCGGCCGATCAGGATTTCCCCGCAACCGGGGCAGTAGGTGGCCTGCCCCTCGGGGTCGTAGGCGTTGCCTGTATAGACAAAATGGATACCAGTTTCCATGGCGATGCGCCGCGCCATGCGCAGGGTGGACAGCGGGGTGGGGGGGACATCGCGCATGAGGTAGTCGGGATGGAAGGCCGTGAAGTGCATGGGCACCTGCGAGCCGAGATGCTGCATCACCCACTCGCACATGGAGGTGATTTCCGGTTCAGAGTCGTTTTCCCCGGGAATGAGGAGGGTGGTCAGCTCGACCCACACATCCGTTTCCCTGACGAGCCATTCGAGGTTTTCCAGCACCGGCTGGAGCCGCGCCCCGGTGAGGCGCCGGTAGAATCCGTCGGTGAAGGCCTTCAGGTCGACATTGGCGGCGTCGATGCCCGAATAGAAGGACTCCCGTGCCTGCTCCGTAAGGTAGTTTGCCGTCACGGCCACGGTCAGGAGTCCGCGCTGATGGCAGGCCTCGGCGACATCCTGTGCGTATTCATGGAAGATGACCGGATCGTTGTAGGTGAAGGCCACGGACCGGCAACCGTGGTCCGCCGCGGTGGAGGCGATGGCCTCCGGGGAGGCCTGGTCGGCCAGGGTATCGATGCTGCGGGACTTGCTGATGTCCCAGTTCTGGCAAAACCGGCAGGCCAGGTTGCATCCCGCCGTGCCGAAGGAAAAGACCGGCGTGCCGGGATGGAAATGGTTCAGGGGCTTCTTCTCGATCGGGTCGATGCAGAATCCGCTGGAGCGCCCGTAGGTGGTCAGCACCACCTTCCCGCCGCTGTTGGCGCGGACAAAGCAGAAGCCACGCTGGCCTTCGCGGAGCTTGCAGGCGCGGGGGCACAGATCGCATTGCACCCGACCGTCCGGAAGGCGGTGCCAGAACTCCGTCGGATGGGTGAATTGATCCACTTTCAGCTTTGCGATCATGGCCCGGATCCGTTATGGTACGAGTATGCACTTCCAGGACGGAATACGCAAGCCTGCGGTGAGCGGCATGTTTTACCCGAAGGATCCGCTCCGGCTGCGCGGTACCATTGAGGATCTCCTGGGATTTCAAGCGCAATCCCAATCCCAACCCCGATCGCAGGACCGCCCTCTTCCGAAAATCCTCATCGCGCCGCATGCCGGCTACCGCTATTCCGGGGCGGTGGCGGCCAGCGCCTTTGTACAGGTCGCGGGGAGGGGGACTGCCTTCAAAACGGTCCTCCTTTTGGGACCCTCGCATCATTTCGATTTCGAAGGACTGGCTTCCTGTTCGGCCTTGGCCTACGAGACGCCCCTCGGGGAAATCCCCCTGGACCGGGAGGGAATGGCCCGTTTGGAGGCGGATGCGGCTGTGCGGTGCTTTGACGCGGCCCATGTGCCGGAGCACAGCCTGGAGGTGGAACTACCATTCTTACAGGTGGCGATCGGGGATTTCTCGTTGCTCCCCCTTGTCACCGGCCGGTCCTCCCCGGAAACTGTGGGGCGCGTCCTCGACCGGTTTCTGGGGGACACGAAGGTTCTCATTGTGATCAGCACGGACCTGTCCCATTTTCATGGGTATTCCCATGCCCGGGAACTGGATGCGCGGACTTGTGCGGCCATTGAGGGGCTGGAGGAGGAAAGCCTGTCCCCCGACCGGGCCTGCGGCCACGTCGCCCTGGCCGGGTGTCTTCATGCGGCCCGGAAACACCGGTTGACGGTCCGAACGCTCGACTTACGGAATTCCGGGGATGTCACCGGGGAGCGGGACCGGGTCGTCGGCTACGGGGCATGGGCGATTTACCAACCGGTCAGCAATTGAGAGAGCACGGGGCGGATCTTGCCGGCCAGCACGGGATTGGCGTAGGCCACCCAGTTGACGGGGGTGGTTGTGTCCATGGGTGGATTGACGGGAGCGTGGGTCAGGGGGTCTTCCAGAACGATGCCGGCCTCCTCGGCCACGAGGGCGGCGGCGAGGTCGTAGGGATGGGTGCTCAAGCTTCCCGGCAAGCCCAGCTTTGCAAAGGCCAGGGGGCGCAAGTCGGCGATGAAGCGGTCATGCCCGATCAGGATTTCATACAACTGTCCCCCGGTGGTGATGTACTGGTCATTGAAAACGAGTGGTGATTTACCGGAACCCTCCGGGTAAAGGCGGTACCACAACTGCTCCTCGAGTTTCCCAAGCAGCTCCAGGCCATCCGGAAAAAAACGGGTCACCGAGGCAAAGGCATGTCGGCAATCCGTGGCCGAACTGGGGCTCAGGGAAAGGGGTTCAGTCCCGCCACGGCGGATGTCCCGGGCCGTTGCCGTGATCCCGCCTCCGCGGACGGCGCTGATCTGGTCGCTGCGCCACTGTTTGGTGGTCGGGAGCTCGGTCATGGCCGCCGCCACGATGTCCTGAAGGCGGTTTTCCGACCCCTTCTGCGGGGCAATTCCCGCCAGCGCCCAGGCGGAGCGCTTGTCATACATCAGGTTCCGTGTCCCGTCGATCGGGTCGAGGATGCACTTCCATGCGGTCTCTTCGACGGGGGTTCCCACCGGAAAGGTCGTGGGTGGGCCCTCCTCGATCCCCTCCATGACCAGCTCCACCGGAAGGTCGGCCGGCCAGTGGGTGGCAAACCAGTCGCTGATGGCTTCCTCGCTGACCTTGTCGACCCGGTAGATGGTGTCCGCGGCCGTTTCCTCCGCTACCCCGGCAAGCGATTGGCCGGTATCGGCATCGCGCGCCGCCAGAATGATTTTCCGCAGGTGGTCCTGCAACTCGCAGAGGAGGACGCGCATGCGCTCATGGACGGAATCGGCTTGGGTAACGGACATGGGGGAAGGATCAACAGCAGGTGCAGGAGGAAGGCAATTATTTAGTCGCGAAACCGGGGATCGGCATCGCTGGAATTACGGGCATCGCTGCCCGCGGTGTCGTCCTTGCAGAGGGCCAGGAACCCCTCCTTCCCGAAGGGGCAGGGGGCCTCGAAGGTATGGTGAAATCCGTCACCCCAGATTTCCAGTTGATGGGCGTGCAGGGCCTGACGGGGAAATCGCAGCTGCCGGGCCAGGCGTCCGGTCCAGCCGTGCTCGATAAATTCAAGGTAACAGGTGGGATCCCCGCCGTAGATCTTGTCCCCGAGGACGGGATGCCCGAGCCACGCGGCATGGACCCGGATCTGGTGCTTGCGGCCGGTTTCCGGGATCACTTCGGCAAGGGTGTTCGGCCCCACCTGTTCCAGCGGTTTGAAGTGGGTGACCGCCGACTTGCCCCGCCCGCCGAAACAGACCCGCTGCTGTACCGCGACCGGGCTGTCGGGGTCGTTCTCCAGATTGCTCTCGGTTGTCCGGGCCTCTTCAAGAGGACCTTCCAGCAGGGCAAGGTAGCGCTTCCGGGTGTGGCGCCGGGCAAAGGCTGTCTGCAGGCGGCTGGCCGCCCGGTGGTGCTTCGCAAGGAGCACAATTCCGCTCGTTTCCCGGTCCAAACGGCTCACGAGGTGGATTTTTTCCAGTCCCCGGGCCTCCCGGACCGCTCCCACGATACTGGACCAGAGGCCTCTTTTGGAGGGGTGGCAGACCACCCATCCCGGCTTGTTCAGGAGGATCAGGTCCTCGTCCTCCCGCAAAATCCAGCTTTCAAGCTCCGAAGGCTCGATCAGCGGGGGTTCGGGACCGAATTTGACACCGTTTTGATAAGAGAAAGGTTGCAATGCTGTGTGGGTTGGCTACTATTCCGAATAGGCTATGGTATTCGCGTTCCCAGTATCAAGTTCCATAAATATCATACGGGATCGAGGTATATATGCCCGGGGGCGATGGCGATTTTGATGGTCAGCCAGATGCGATTTCGCCCCTCCACAAGCCCAGTTTTTGGAATGCCGTGTTCCCGGGCGTACACAACTTAACGGGAATGTTTCGTAAAACGAGAAAACCAACAAAAGAAAAGGATAAATACATCATGAAAGATCGGACCAACGATATCATCATCTCCGGACATAACCTCGACCTGACTGAGGCCCTGAAGAAAATGGTAATCGAAAAAGTCTCGAAGCTCTTTGACCACGAAAATCAAATTATCCGAATACGGGTGGAACTCAGTAGCATTCCCACCAATCACAATGCCTTCCATGCGAAGGGGCTCATTGAGATCCGGGGCAAGGACCTGATCGCCAATGTGGGCTCCGACGACCTCTACAAATCCATCGATTTGCTCGAGCGCAAGCTCGACCGGATGTTGCGGCGCCGATCGCGCCTGCGGGTGCTCAAGCGGAAGCAGCCGCACGACGTGGAAATTCCCGCGGAAATCCCCAAGGCCCAGTCCGCCTGAGGGATGTTCCGCCGCACTCCCGAGCCTCCCGCTCCCACGGGAGGCTTTTTTAGTGCGTGCGCCCGGCAGGGCGCGTGGGTAAATCCGGCAGGGGCCGGGTGCTTGATGGCGCAATCAGAGGCTGCGCAGTTGATCGGTGAAATACCGTACCAGATCCCACTTGGCCTCCGGGGGAATGCGGTGGTCGGGGCAGGGGATGTACCCGCCCAGGGCAATGAGCGGCTTGAGGCGTTCGATTTCCGCATCGACCGCCGCCTTGTCCCCGGCGAGGACATGCTTGCGCATGCCGCCGATTCCCTTGAGCGTCCTGCCATACTGTTCCCGCCATGGCCGGATGCTGGCGTTCCATGTCCCGACCTCGATGGGGAACATGATGTTGACCCCGGCTTCCAGCCAGAGCGGAACCAGCGCATCGATGCAGCCGTCGCAATCGACGCTGACGAGGTCGATCCCGTGGGATCCGAGAACATCCGTCATCCTTTTGTACCACGGAACGATTTTCTCCGAGAAGAAGCGGGGATTGACCAGTGGCCCGTGGTTGTAGCAGATATCCTCCCAGAAGTGGGCGAAATCAAAGCAGTCCGCGTACTGGAGCCCCTCCTCGACCCCGCGCAGGCAGAGGGCGCCAATCGTGTCGATGATCTCGTCCAGCAGTTCCGGATCGTCGGCGCCCATGTAGGCCAGGCCCTCGACGCCGAGGATGTTCCGCACGTTCCCGATCAGGCTGCCGCACCAGATCCCCAAGGGGCGGGACTGGGCCGGGGGGCTCCAGTTCCTGAATCCTTCAATCCGTGAATCGTCCCATTGCAGTCGCCATTTGTAGTGGTTTTCCCATGACTCCCGGTCGACAAGCAGATGCTCGATTTCCGCCCGGATGGATGTTCTGCCCGGCACATCCAGCTCGATGACCCCCTCGCGGTTGAGCACGTGGCGGGAGCCGTCGGGCAGCTCGCGAACCACCTTGCCTTCAAAGAACGGGCGCAGGAAATTGTCGGAGCCGGCGGCCGGGGTCCAGCAGTGATCGAAGCCGAGGCGCTCGCAGAGGAGGGCATCCACTTCATTTCCGTCGGAATAGGCTTCCGCTTCCTCATCGCTGATGTGGCCCTCGCGGGCCCACTTCAGAAGGGTCTCTTTCCAATAACCGAAATGGACGACCGGAATCCGGTCGACCGGTTCCTCCCGCAGGCAGGCCAGGGTGCGTTCGCGCGGCGTCATAAAGGGATCAGGATATGCAGGCTGTCAGTGAGTGGCGCCCATCCATCCGTCGCCACAGGGGCCGCCGCCGGCATGGACCTCGATATGGGAAACCACGTTTCCATGACGGTCGAGAATGGGACGGGGGAATTCCGCCAGCGACTCCGTCGCCTCGTCGACATCATGTCCGATGAAGGTGCGCCGGCAACGCTCCCGGCTGCTGAAACGGGTTTTCTTATTCATCGCTGAAAGCCAGGAGGATACGGCACTTCAAGAGATTTTTAAATGGATATTTTTTCTGAAAACCTTGAATATCCTGCTATGCGCGTAAAATCCATATCCTGGGGAAAGGGGGACGACCCCGGCAATTTCCTGACCATCGGGGAGTTCGAACAGGGATCCTCCTACCGCACAATTCGAAGGAAAGGGACCAAGAACTTCCTCTTCATCCTGACCCTGGGCGGGAGCGGACGGGCCAGCGGGGAGGACGGAGGATATGTCGAGACGCAGACCGGAGATATCCTGCTATATGATCCGGGAGCTTTCCACCAGTATGGAACGGCCCCGGGAAGGGGTTACTGGAATCTTGCATGGAGCCATTTCGTGCCACCGGAAGACTGGGATTACTGGAAAGCGTGGGAATCGCCGTGGCAAGGATTGAGCAAGACGCGGATCGGCCCCCTCACGACGGGTCGTGTCCGGGATTCGCTTGGGATCATCCACGACGGGGATTTTGGATCAGGCAGCCTGCTCGGTGCCTTCATGTTGAATTGCCTGCAGCGCGCCTTTCTGCACATCCGGCAGGCGGAACTGAGGTCATCCGATGCCGCCCGCGACGCGCGGGTGCAAAAAGCCTTGCATGTGATTCTGCGGAACCTGGCCGGTGATCTTTCCATGGAGGCCCTTGCGCGGCAATGCGGGCTATCGGTGTCCCGCTTCGCCCACCTGTTCAAGGAAGAGATGGAGAGCACGCCCCAGCAATTCGTTGAACGCCGGCGCATGGAGCAGGCACGCAACCTTCTGCGCTTTTCCAATCTTCCGATCGCGGAAGTCGCCCGGGCCTGCGGGTTTGAGGATCCCTACTATTTTTCCTCCCGGTTCCGGAAACGCCATGGGATCAGTCCAAGCGGCTACAGGGGGCAGGGGACCGCTCCCTGAAATATCACGGGGCACCATAGTACCGGGGGTAGTCGCAGGTGAGAAGGTGCAGGGGCGGCTCATCCTCCTCGATGTCCGGGAAGCGGCCGACCTCTTCAAGAAAGTGGTTATCCGTGCGGTCGTCGTTGACCCGGCTGACTTCGCCGACGAGGACCGTTGATCCCTCGCCCCAGAACTTGTGGTAGAGGCGCTGGGGCAGGCAGACCGATTGGCCCGGCTGGAGGCGCAGGATTCCACCGGCCTCCAGATGCCGTGCAACCCCGTCGGTGGAGACGGTGACCGGGGTGTCGGCCAGTCCGTTCCCTTCGGTGGCATTCCAGAGCTGGACCATGAGATCGCCCCCTCCGCGGTTGATGATATCCTCCATCTTGAAGAAATGAAAATGGGTTGGAGTGACCTGTCCAGGTTCGACGATGAGGACCTTTTCGGCGTAGGTCTTTCCCTTTTCCTTCCCCGATTTGTCGAGAATCCCGTTGCGGATGGTGAAGAGGAAGAGGCCGGTCTTATCAAAATCCCCGCTGCCAAAGTCGGTGATGTCCCATCCCAGCTGGGCCTCAAAGATCTCGCGGCACTGCGGCCCCATTTTCTTCCACTCCTCCGGTGTCCAGTGCGCGAACGGCGGGAGAAGGAACTTCATTTCGTCCAGGAAGACAATGGCCTTGCCAAGGATGGCATTGATTTCGGATCTCTTCATGAAAGGCGAGTATCTCAGGGAGAGGATTGCACTTTCAAGCGTATAAATCGGTGGTCCTCCCATGCCGGCCTGTTGTAGGTCATTTCCACGGCTTGATTTTGATTTCCGGGATGCCTGTGTGATGGATTGACTCGTACATGGTATATAATTTATCCTTCATACGGTTATGAATACTGTCCGAAACTCCTTCCTGATTGCCCTGCTTCTCACAACGAATATCCTGGCAGCCGCCACGATCCCCATGGACAACGGATCGGGGGATTACCTGGAGGTTGGTACGAATGATCCGGCGACGAACGATTATGTGTTTTCCGGGACGGTCAATCCATACAACGCGGGGGCACCCACCGGCTTGCGATACACGGGTGGAGCGACGCTGACCAGCGAAGCGACCTTTTCGATAACCAACCTGCAGGGCAGCCCCCTGGTCGGGGCGATCAACGGGACGACGGTGAGTTATTCCGGATACTGGTCGGGCGACGGGGGGCAATCCAAGTCCCAACTCGTCCTGCAGGGCGGCTCCACATGGCGCCTGGAGGCGGGGGCGCACCTGAGTTTCATCCTGGATGGCAGCCTCTTCACGCGCCAGCTGTGGGTCTTGGGGGACGGGACCGGAACGCTCGAGTTGGCGGAAGGCTTTGTCGCGGACCTGACGGCCGGCGGGACGGTCGGGGACGGGATTGCCGCCATCCGCCAGTCGAACAACACGCTGGTTACCCATCACACGCAGAGCCTGCCGGTTTCCCCGCGGCCGGACGGGTCGGGCGGCCTGCAGATCAACGGGCACATGGTGTTTGAGAACGAGGGGGGCTCGGTCTGGATCACCCGCACCAACCCGCAGGTCTATCCCGGCGCGGTCTGGATCGGCGTGGACACCACATTCCGGATGGAGAGTGAACTGACCCACACCGGGGTGACCCAGTTTTCCTCGTGGTCGGGGAGCTACTGGGCGGACAATGCCTTCCAGACCACTTCTGAAAACGTCAACCTGACCAAGACCGGGTCGGCGGACCTGATCTTTGCCGCCGAGACGGCCTTTCTTCCGGGAACGACCTTCACGGTGGAGGAAGGGGGACTGGTTTTCCAGACGGACCCGGCCTCCGGGATGCGCAAGGGCAGCAGCAACACCGTGGAGGGCGGGCCGAACCTGCAGCTGTTTGTCGGCGGGGACGGGACGGAATTCCGTAATGCCCGGGTTCGCTTCGAGGCGCCGCTTTCGCGCATTGCCTCCCTTTCCAGTCTGCAGGGTCGTTTGGATATCCTCGGGGTAGTGGAAATGCAAAGCTTCAGCAGCAACCATCAGGATAATTTGCCGGACACCTTTCCGCCGCCTCCATTTGTCTACACGCCCAGCATCGTCCACTTTGAACTGGACACGGTATCCGGCCAATTGCTGGTCACCGGGGAAGCCGCCCTCGGTGGCGAGCTGCTGATCACCCGCGCGGATGGATTCGATCCTCCGGCGGGAACCACCTTCGACCTGATCATCGCCGGGAGCATTTCCTCGGGTCCGAATGGGACGATCCCGCGCTTCGAATCGGTGGAGGATCAAACCGGGCTCGGATTGGAGATTGATTATCTTACGGACCGGGTCCGGGCCACGACCACCCACAGCGCCCGTACCACCGGCGTGGTCATTGACGAGGACTGGACCGACGGCGCCTTTGACGCGCCGGGATGGAGCATTGTCAACGCACAGGTCGGTTTCCGCGCCACGGGCCGACCGGAGATCCCCTTCGCCCTCACACGCCCGGTCGATGTCAGTTTCGTCTGGAATGCCGCGACCATCGATGTGCCGGCCTTTTTCGTGAATGACGAGGAGGTCCTGATCATCCGCATGACGACCTTCTCGGATGTTGCCTATAACAACCAGGAATACAGCAAGCCGGAAGTGGCCTGCCTGCATCTCAACGAGCACGCCCAGTTTGGCCATGACCACGCCACGGAGACCAGCCGCAACTATTTCACCCTTGGGGATTGGCAGCAACTCAAGCCCAGCGTCGAGAATGATGACGCTGTCGCCTTTTCGGGCATCCATCATGCCGGCGGGGACAACGCTACCAACCTTTCCCAGAACGACACCTCGCTGACGATCTTCCGCCCGGACGGAGCCAACACGAATTCGGAGGCCCATGGCATGCGTAACCAGCAGCAGGCGACCCATTCGCGGGCCCTTCAGCACTGGAACAATATCCTCATTTCCCTGCCGCGTGGCCATGACCCGAACAAGGCCCCGGTCCTGCGCACCGGCGTTTCGCTGGTGGACGCCCTGGTCGGGATGAGCCATGCCCATGTCGGGGTGACCCGGCGCACCGATGTGAACCTCGATTACGCCACCGACGCGCACGATTTCATTTACTGGAACAGCCACAACGGCACCACCGGCACCCTGCTCTGGAGCGGGGACATCGACAATGACGGGAACACCGACGGCGACGACCTTGCCCTGTGGGGCGCGGAGGCCGGCACGGTGCATGATCCGTCCTTCAGCCAGTCCGTGGCGCGGCTCGGCATCAACGACCTGCCGGGGACCGGGACCCCGCCGGATTTTGTCTACGACTGGGCGAGCGGGGCCTTGACCGTGACCACGAACGGGTCCGCCGTCTCGGCATGGATCCTTCCCGCGCCGGCGGCGGGATCGGTTGAGCCGGCCTGGTCCACGGGGTCCTGGTGGCAGGCCCGGGTGCGGGGCGCTGAGCATTGGGCCGACACGGGCCTGACCGGTTTGACCGGTAGCCAGATCGTCGCTACTTTTTCGCCTTATCTGGATCCCTCCGGCTTTGGCGAGGCGATTTTCGGCTACGCCGCCGGTGGCGGCGGGACGGTCGCGGTTGTCGTCTCCGGCATTCCCACGACGTACACGGAGTGGACCGCCGCCTACGGGCTCAGCGGATCGGACGCCCTTCCGGAGGCCATTCCCTTCGGGGACGGGGTGACCAACCGGATGAAGTACGGACTCGGCATGCACGGCAACGCTCCGGCCGGGCCCATGCCCGGAGCGCAGCTGATTCCGGAATCCGGGAGCGATTATCTGGTCCTCAGCTTTACCCGCCCGGCCGGGCGGACCGACCTGGTGACGACCGGTTGGGTGTCCAATGACCTGGCCAACTGGACCAGCGATCCCGCGGAGGTTTCCGTGGACATCCATGACAACGGGGACGGCACGGAAACGGTGACCATCAGGGCGGCTGCGCCCGTTGCTTTCCCGGACTCTCCCGTTTTCCTGAAGGTGACCTTCTCGATCTCCGGTTGACGGCAAGGCCCCCTTATTCAATCCGCACCCGGCAGAGGACGGTGCTGCTGTTCACTTCAACCCGGTAGGTGTGGAGCGGCATTCCGTCAAAGTCGGTCCCCGCGGCGCCTTCCCATGCGGGGGATTCCGTTGACCAGGAAATGGTCCCTGCCGTTCGCGAGGTTTCGAGGCTGAAGGAGACATCCGTGGCCTCCGGATTGCGGCGGAAGGTAACGTCGAGGTAGAGGGTCTCCCCGTCCTCGGCCAGGCTGGTGAGAAACTGGGCAAGGTGGGCGTCTCCGACACGCGGATCCATACCGAAGGCATACTCGAGGATGTTGGGAATCCCGTCCGGGATCGTTTCAACGTCCATCTCCGGGGCGGCCAGGCCGGCGTCAATCTCCGCCTGGGTGAAGTGGGCGAGCTGCCATTCCTCCATCGGGGCGAGCGGCGGCCCTGGCCAGGCGCTGAAGTCGGTCTGCTCGAAGGTCTCGGAATCATAGCTGCCGTTGCTCAGTCCGACGAGCGGGTAGGGACTATTTACCGTCAGCCAGCTCATCCGGACGGTGCCGTCGTGGAACATTTCCACCTGGCAGGTGTTGGGGGAACCCGTCGAATAGTCGAGCACGTCCTGATATTGCACGATGGTCCGGTCGGCCAGCTGTTGCCAGCGGATCTGGCCACCGTTCTCGACCCTCAGGTTGACGAACAGGACCGAGATCCGGATCCGGGTGAAATGATAACTGATTGCATTGTAGTTGCCGGATTCACCGCTGTCGAAAGTGATACACCCGTTCGAGGAGACATAGAATGAGCCGTAGTCCGAGCCATGAAAGGAAACGGTTTGGCCGCCGGAGAGGGTCACTTTCTCATTGTCGTCATTGTCCAGATTCAGCTGGGTTCCGGTCGATGCGATGTCGGTTTCGAAGGAGGTGATATCCTCGATGAAGCCGGTGTAGCCGAAGCCGTTCCATTCAAAGGTCAGGCGCTTGTTCTGGAGATCGAAGGCGCCGCGTTCGGCGTCGAACTTCTCGGCCAGGTAGGTCGGCTCGGGCGGCACCTCGTTGTCGACGATGATGATGCTGGCGCTACTGGTTGCCCCCGGCACATAGCCGACACTGTCCACGAGATCGAACAGGACGGATTCGTCCCCTTCCAGGTCCGGGTCATCGATCGGATCGATGGTCAGGGTGGCGCTGGCCTGGCCGGACTGGATGGTGAGGGTGCCGTCGCCTGTGCCGGGGCTATAGGTGGTCGCGCCGATAACGGTGTAGTCCGTGTCCGGAGTGGCGGTCCCGCCCAGGCTGAAATCAACCGTCAGGGCGGCGCCGGTGTCTCCTGTGCGCGTGAGCGTGAAGAACCCGTTGCTGCCCGCTTCGGAGGCGTTGGCGGATCCGGAGAGCGATACCACCGGGAATCCGGCGATGGTCCCGCTGGCCGAGGGCGGGCTGGAACGCCGGTAGCTGGCGGAGCTGAGGATGTTTAGGTTGATCGTCTCCGCCGGCTCCTCGACGCCGTCGTTGACGGGCGATATCAGGATATCCAGGCTGCTTTCCCCGGCCGGGATGGTGGCCACGCCGGAGGACAGGTCCGGCGAAGTGGTATAGTCGGCGGGCACCGCGTCCCCGCTGAAGCTGACATCCACATTCAGCGGCAGGGTGGTGGACCCGGCGCGGGTAATGCGGAAGAGCATCGTGTCGACGGGCGACTCGGCGCCTTCTGTATCGATGCCCTCGATACTGACCGTTGGCAGGTTGCTGGCCAGCGGGGCGGAATAGTAAACGACCTCGGCGGTTACCGGGTCGACCTCGATTTCCACGGCCTCGCCACCGGCGGCCATGCGCAGCAGGCCGCTGCCCCATTCCTGGTGGACGATCTCCTCGCCCTGCACGGTCTCGTAGGCGTTCCAGTTCTCGTAGTCGACCTCGACCCCGTCGCGCCAGGTGCGCGGGATGATGCCGGCGGTGGTGAGGGTGTAGCCGCCG
>JBNGDP010000053.1:0-23343 GCA_049975345.1 Oceanipulchritudo sp.
TGGCTGAAGGCCTCGAATTCCACATCGTCAATTACCAGTTCCATGCCGACTTGCTTTATGAACGCGTCCGTGGACGCTGGGTCCTGCTTTTCCAGGTTCATGGAGACAACCTGAACCGGGAGGCCCTGCGGATTGCCGCCGTTCTCCTTGTAGTGTTTCTGCACGTTTCCCTCCAGATCCGGGGATGAAAACGCGCAGGGGGCACACCAGTAGGCGAAGAAATCCAGCACGATAATCTGGCCTTCCATGCTGTAGAGGTTGAAGGGTTCCCCCGTCAGTCGGTTGGTCAGTTGGAAATCGGGCGAGACGTCCCCTTCGAAGAAGGGTTGGCCGTCCAAAGGAAGGACAAAGCGCACCAGGGACAGGATAATCAGGCGATTTCGCAAGCGTAAGAGGTTTTTCATGACAATAGGTTCCCTTGTGGTCGCGGGTTAGAAAGGTATCGAGATCCGGAGTCCTCCGTGAACCCAGTCCCGATCCTCGTAAAGGTTGGCAAAGGGGGCGATGTCGTCACCGGGATCCCCGTACTCGGTGATGTAGGGGCCCGCGTACAGAAGTGCCGAAAATCGCTCGCCCACGTAGCGCACGGTGGCGGTCAGGCGGTAGGATTCCAGCGGCGGGGCCGCAGAGGTAACGGTGAAGAGAGCGTTCTCCAACTGGCCGTTGTCCTTGTAGTAGCGGAGGGTCAAGCCAGCGAACCACCGTTCCCCCCAGTCACGCTCAATGCCGGTTCCCGCCGACCAGGCGTAGAATTCGCTGCCTTCGCTCAAGTAACTGAATTCCGAACGGGATACCCATTCCGCCGCGATTGCCCAGTTGAGCTGACCCCGGTAGGAAATCCGGGTATCCCGTCCGGTCACGGTGCTGGCCGCAAATTCATGGCGTACCCGGTGACGGGCAGACAGGTAATGCTCAATGCCGAGGGTCCCGTACCAGGCATTAAGCAATTCCTCATCCTTTTCCAAGCCGCCCCCCGGGCCGATGATGCGCTCATATCCCGGGGAAATGCGCTCCTGGGCACCTCCTATGGTGAGGTCGATAAAGACATTTTGCGGAACAGCCTCCCACTGGACGGCCAGGGAGGCGCCGTAGGATCCGGGGTCCGGATCTTCATACTCCTCAAAACGGGAAAAGAGCTGCCGGTAGTATTCACTGATCCAGACGGCGCGGTAATCGGAAAATCCCTCAACCAGGCTGGCCGAAACAGTGGCCTCCAATCTTTCCGAAAGGGGTTGCGTGACGGAAAAATCGATTCCTGTGCGGTCCTGGTTGACGTCCCGTGCTTGAAGGATTCCGGCTGAGAGGGTGTTCGGTACAAAATCAACGTCAAACCGGTCGTAGGTGGCCCGGACTTGATATTGAATGAGACCGGTCTCATTGCGCCAACCTACTGTTCCGGAGCTGGTTGTCACATCATCGGAATGAATGACCTCCATCCCCAGCTCAACACCCTTGAACGTGTCCTGCCCGGAAACCAAGTGAGCTGTGGTCAGGATGAAACATCCTGCAAAAAGGCCAACTCGCAGCTTTTCAAGGATACTGGCAATGCGAGTTCTCATCGGCATGCCGCACATCCGGTTGCGCCCGCCCCCGAAGCCGTGGGTGAGCCGGGTTCATAACTTCCCTGGAATCGGGGTTCCGTGTTGTAGACAATCGTATCCTCAAACTGCATGTTCGGCTTTGACAGGTAACTCTGCTGGTAGCCCGGGACTGTTGCGCAGCCCGTCAGCAGGATCCCAACGCCCACAACAGGGATCAGCCAAATGCGTCGATTGGGGGTTCGTCTGTGCTTTCTCATGTCTGTTTTCATGGCTGTGAAGGATAAGAGACAGACCGGTCTGTATTATTCCGGGAATTTTTGTTCCCTTAAAATTCTCCAAATCTGCATGAACGGAAAAAGAGGCATGGTAGCGGGCTTGCTGCTGTTGGGGACGATCTCCTTATCAGCGAAGCCGGAGATGAACGGATTCGACCTGGGCAACGCGGTGATCCCGGCGGAGGAGATCCTGAGCGGAGGTCCGCCGCGTGACGGAATTCCCTCGATTGACCGGCCGGTATTCGAATCCGTGGAAGAAGCTGACCGGTGGCTGAAGAAGACGGATCTGGTGGTTTCCCTCGAAATGGGCGGGGAAATCCGGGCCTATCCGCTGCGCATCCTCGTCTGGCACGAGATCGTCAACGACCGGTTCGGGGAGCAGCCCGTTGCTGTAACCTATTGCCCGCTTTGCGGAACAGCCATGGTCTTTGACGCATTGATCGGCGGGATTACGCGGACCTTCGGGGTCTCTGGGCTTCTATACAACAGTGATGTGTTGATGTATGACCGGCAGACAGAGAGTTTGTGGTCCCAGTTGGCCATGAAGGCGCTGAGTGGCCCCGCTCTAGGCAATGAACTTGAGTTGATGCCGTCCGAGCACCTTGAATGGGAGACGTGGAAGGCGGAGAACCCTTCCGGACGGGTTTTGTCCCGGGAAACGGGTACATCCCGGAATTATGGCAGGATGCCATACAGTGACTACGAACAAACGGACCGGACCATGTTTCCCGTGAAGAGGTACCGGGACGAACTGAAGAACAAGGAATGGATCATTGGCTTACACGTAAATGGGCTAGCCGCTGCCTTTCCGCTCCAGGAACTGAAGGATCAGGAAATGGTGAAAGCTCGGGTTGGGACAACGCTGATCGAGGTGATCTTTGATCCGGAACGTGGGACCGTGAAAGCCACTCAAACCGAATCCGGAGAGACTATCCCCGTTACCCGCGCCTACTGGTTCGCGTGGCAGGCCTTTTATCCGGAGACGGCCCTCTGGCGGGCACAATAACGCTCGGAGGCCTCTCAGGAGCGCTTGGAATAGAGACGGATGAGGTCTTTCACAGTTGTCTTTACCTCCTCGACCGGCCAGGTGTTCTGGGCATTCTGGCTCTCCATGGTGGCCCCGGTGTAGAGCAGAAAAAGGGCGGTTCCCAGTTTGCGGGCGCGGGCCGGAGTGGTCAGTTCCGACGCAAGGGCGATGAAGAATTCCCGTTGGGCGTTTTTGTGCAGGACGATCTGCTCGCGCACTGATCCGTCCGCTTCCCCGAGGAATCCGCCTGTGTTCGTGAACGGGCAACCACGGAAGTTCGAATGTTCCATGAACCCCTGAAGCTCGTCAAAGACCTCAAGGATCTTCTGCTCCGGATTGCCTGACTTCTGCAGGACTTTTTCCCATTGCGATTCCGACTTTTCATGCCGGGCAGCGAGCCAGTCCGAGCAGAGGCGTTCCTTGCTCGGGAAATGCTGGTAGAAGCTGGCCTTGGCGGTTTCCGAATGGTCGATAATCTCATTGATGCCTACATTGCCGTAGCCTCTTGAGCTGAACAGTTTGTCGGCGGTATCCAGGATGCGCGCGCGGGCGGGTGGTTTCATGAATCAAAGGCTACAGACAAGTCTGTCTATGTCAATATTGGAGCGCTAGGATCACTAAGGCCAGGGCTGGTTAGCTGTCAGGTAGAGTCGCAAATAATGGTTTTATATTTCACTTCGCCAGCCCGCCCCCAAAGTAGAACCCGCTGATTGCCGCCGCCATCTGGGTGTGGACCGGGAGGATGACGTAGCCAGTCATCTGCTCAAAGCGCATCTTGTCCAGGGACTCGAAGATGAACCAGAATCCCCTACTCTTCTCCGCATAGGCGTAAAATACGGGCGTCTGCGGAAAGAACGCCGCCAGGATGAAGGGGGCGATGAAGACGGCAAAGAGGACCGCCACGACGATGATTCGGCGGGTGAGCGGACCCCCGGCGGGCATGAAGTCGCGGACCTTCTGGCGGTCATCCATGATCATCCCGGCCTGCCGTGCCCACAGGTCCGCCTGATGCTTCTGGACCTCCATCTGCTTGTTCTTGAGCTTGATGAGCGCGCCGATGGCGGTGGAAACCGTGAAGGTGATGATTTCGGTGGGGATCATGGGATTACGTAGTCGCCGTCACCATAGAAGAAGGATTCGTCCTGGTAGAAGTCGGCCCTTGCGTAATCGGAGGCTGTCAACCCGGTGGCGGTCGCCCGGAAAAGTCGCGCTTGCACCTTCCAGAGGGGGCCGGTAACTACAAACACTCCTATGCTTTAAGCCTGCTCTGGGGAATCGGTGGGCGCTTCTTTTCTTCAAGGTTGATCCGTGCCTTTGTGACCAAAGCCAACGCCTGGTATTGTTGCTCCAGGGAACCAGCGCTCCGAAGGGCGTCCTTGGCCCGTTCAAGTTGTTTTTCTGCTTGAATAATGCCCTCCTTGTAAGCAGCAGTTTCCTCGGGTGTATAGAGGTTACTGACGTTCAGATGCCTCTGGTAAGGCGAGGCCTTTGAGGAAGTCTCAGTAACAGCTTTGGTGGCGGAAGAATCCTGCTTTGGTAGCTGCGCTTTCAGGCTGGCGTTTGCGGCCTGCAATTGAGTGATCTGGCTTTCCAGTTTCTGGATATGGTCCCGGGCGTTGGCAAGGGTCAGCAGGTGAGTTGGGATATTGTTGTTCATAAGATTAGTTAATTGTAGTGGTTTTGTTGTGACGGATAACCTCGCAACGAAGATCCGGTATACGGGATTCCAGAAATAGAACACGTTCGCCGAGACGATAATCAGGACTGAGCACACCGCTGGAGAGGAGTCGGGCAGCGCGGGGCAAAGGGATGTCCAGTTTGCGGGCTACCGCGCTGAAAGTCATGAGCCGGGGAACAGGTGCTGGTGTTTTCATGTTACCACTACAGTGCTGTCAACTCCGCCGTCCCCAAAACAGGCGTCGCCATCGTGCAGCTAAGATTCTATACAGAAGTGCGAGGCAATTGGAGAGCAGGAGGTGTCAATTCAGGACGGGACCGAGCCGTTCATGAAGGGCAACCACATTCAAGTTATCAATTGCCCCTCCACAATTTGAACAGAAGAAATTCCATAATGTCGAAGGATCCCCTGAGTCAGCGGATTGCTCTCGAAGGCAAAGTAGCCTTCGCTCCCATAGGCCGGGAAAATCCTGTATTTGAGCAGATGCTCCTTGATAACATGCGGGCGGGCACGAATTTCCCCGAAGAACGCATCCATGGGTTCCCAACCAGTCTGCTTATTAATGCGTTCCAAAGTAGGCTCGCGATACTTGATCGGACGTGCGGTGAAGAGGATCACCTGGTGGGGACACAGTAATTCAACCAACCACTGGCGGTACGTCTCCTGTTCGATTTGACGGACAAAGGGTCGAAGTGGTGGAGCACCCAGTGGAGGGGAATTGTCAACCAGGGTGTAATTCAAGTCTAGTAGATAGATCACTACGATGCCTTTCACAGAAGCCCTGCCTCCGCGAAGGAGTAGTAACCGGTCCCTGCCGGATCGCTGTCCTTGTCCCCCACAATTACGTGGTCGAGCAGGTCGATCTGGATGGTGGCGGCCGCCTCGCGCAATTGTCGGGTCGCCCGGATGTCAGCCTGACTGGGCGAGGGATCCCCGCTTGGATGGTTGTGGACGACGATCACCGCTGAACTGTTGGCGAGCACCGCCGGGCGGAACACCTCCCGCGGGTGGACGAGCGCCGCCGTGGCCGTGCCCTTGGTCACCGCAACCCGCCCGAGCGGCCGGTTCTTCCGGTTCAGCAGGATCACGTAGAACCATTCCACCGTGGGATCCGCATCAAACGCGTCCCCCATGTATTGAAAAACCCGCTCCGGGGAATCTACCACCGTGAGCGGGCCTTGCTGGACCAGTTTGTATTTGAGGGACGCCTCGTAGATTCTCATGCGTCCACCTCCCGGCGCTCGTGCGCCCACCCTTCCCGGCGTATCCGCCCTTTGAGGGTGTTCAGCGGGATATTCATCTTCCGGGCCACGTCCGCCGGTCCCCTACCCTCCAAGTAGTAGGCTTTGGCAGCATCCCAATCGTACTCTGGGCGGGGCTGGGGGTTACCCAAGAGGCCCGGTTCAGGGAGTGGTTCTTCCTTCTCCGGTTCTTGATTTGGAATGTCGGTTAGCTCGGTGGGCGGATTCGGGATTGCTCCCCGGATCTCAGGAAAATTCGCACCGGTTTGTCCGAGTATTTCCGCTACAATCTCCCGGATCAGGGGGACCGGAATCTCCGTGATTGAGAAGACCAGTCCGGTGAGACTGTCCCGATTCAGTTTGTCCTTCAGATGCTTGATGGCCGCCCCGCGGGTCCTGCCGAGAAAGCGTCCTTCGAAGAGAACCTGGTCCCCCTCGTCGCATGCGATCCAGTATAGCTTGTCCATGATGTGTACCTTTCAGTTTTGGTTTTCGTTTTCGGGGGTCGTCCCCAAAGTGGTTGGCCCTGCCCAACGCAGCAGATGGCCGGGTGTCTCGGTGACCAGTCCGGTGCGTTTCAGGGTGGCGATCAGGCGGGTGTAGTCATCGAGTGTGACTTTCCCCATCAGCCGGGCATAAAGCTCGCCCGAGGGCACTTCACCCGCATGGCGGATGATTTCAGCGAGGGCCTTAAGCGCCTGGAAAGCGATTTCCAGTTGGTCCCTCAGTTCGGTGTTTGATGGTCCTGTTGCCATGTTATCACTCTGCCAGATTGGTGACAAAATCAAAGAGTAATGTTTGTCTTTCTGTCGTGAAATAATAACGACAGATTACTCTGGAATTGGGTGCTCACTCTGGCAGAGTTATAATCGGATAACACTGACAACCAACCAAAGGAACAACGTCATGAATACCGATAACAACACTAACGCCGCCCCATGGCCTGCCGTCGGCCAGGGTGCCACCATCTGCCACTACTCCGACCGGACCGCCTGCACCATCGTCGCCGTCTCAGCCTCCGGGAAGACGATCAGCCTGCAGCCCGACCATGCCGAACTGAACAACTGGAAGCCGGAGATGATTCCAGGCGGATTCGCCGCCCACTGCACCAATAACCACGAGCAGCGCTACCGCTATCGCCCCAATCCGGATGCCCCGGTCATAAAGGCCCGGATCCGGAAGAACGGCAGCTACCGCACGGCCAACCGCGAGTTGGTCATCGAGGGCCGCCACCAGTTCCACGACTACAACTTCTGAGGGCGCGCCATGATCGACCTCGCCAACTGCCCGCCGAAATTCCCGCTTGGGAGACTCATGGCAACACCAGGTGCAATCGCCCTGGGGATCAATTTTGCCCCCTACTTGAACCGCCATGCGCGCGGCGACTGGGGGGACGTGGACGCCGAGGACTGGCAACGCAATGACGCCTCAATCGAAGACGGCTCGCGAATCATCTCCGCCTACCAGACCGCCGCCGGGCGCATCTGGATCATCACCGAGGCGGACAGGGCGGTGACCACGGTGCTGCTGCCGAGGGAATATTAGGTTAAATTCCAAAAATCCACATCCTCATTGGCCGACTCCTCAACACCCTCGAAGGGCACGCCAATCTGACCGCGAAGCACTCTGCCAGCGAATTCCAGGGCTTCAGCAAATGAATCACCTTCACAGTCGCCCCCCAGCACCAGCTCGATTTCACCGGGACCAGGATATTCCTCTCCATCAATTCGTATGGTCCAGTCTGTGAAGCCTTCGTTAGACAACCTCAAAAGCGTTCTGCCACCATGACCGGTGTCGCCGCCCTGGGGGACGTTGGTACCTGCCGTCACCTTTAGGATGTTATTGGAATCAAACGTTTTGGAGTAAGTTGTAATTTTCATAGCCTTAAAGGGTGCGATCAAGTTGATGCTTCGGTACACGGTTCAATGGTGTCAATTTTGTGGGAAATGAAAAAATATAGATGTCTCTCCAACCGACCGTCGTGGCGGGGAAACCTATGTTTGCGGTTTTCGTCAAGTAGACTTCCTAATACCCCCTGGTTTGAGGGTCCTCGTTTAGTAAGGAAACTTGAGATGTAAGGAATTGGGATTTCCTTGCATTGTTCGCCAATTGTGGCATGTTTACCCCATGAGATTGATGTCGACCATCACCGCGAAGGGACAGACCACGGTGCCGAAAGAAGTGCGCCGGCGGCTGGGACTGGGTCCGCGCCAGAAGATTGTTTACGAGGTGGGACCCGAGGGGATCCGGCTCCATGCGGCGGGATCCAGTCTGAGTGAGCTGGCCGGTTCGCTTTCCAGTAACAAGCCCGCCCTGGACAAGGCCGCCGAACGTGCTGCCTACCGCAAGGCCCGGGCCACTCGCTATAAGGCCTAGACCGTGGAAAAGCAGATCCTGGACGCCAACGTGCTGGTGCGCTTCCTGCGCGACGACCATGCCGAGCATTCACCAAGGGCACGCGCCCTGATCACCCGGGCAGAGGCTGGAGAAGTGCGGCTGGTCCTCTTGGATGCCGTAGTGGCAGAAGTGGTGTTTGTCCTGACTTCCGCCTATGGCTGCACTCGGCGCGAGACGTCCGAAGCCCTCCTCCCCTTCCTGCACCATGGCGGGATCGAATGCCCGGAGGCCGAGGTGATTGCCGACGCGCTCCGGCATTTTAGCACCAAGAAGGTCGACTACATGGATTGCTTCCTGGCTGCGGCCGCCAAATCCAGGGGCATTCCAGTGGCCTCCTTCGACCGGGATTTTCGCAAGTTCGACGATATCGAGTGGCGGGAGCCGGGGGATTGAACCGGCAACAACAACCCGACTTGATTCGAATCAAGTCACGTGGATACCCGTGAATGCACGTCAACTTGGATAATTGGTGTGTATTGAGGTGAGTCAACGCGACTCACGGCGCCGTGAATCGAGCCCCTCAAGAGATCAATTTAGTATGCGCGTACTAAATCGATACGCGCGTACCGATTCCACCCTTTGGATCGGGTGAATTGACCTATAGTCCAGGTGAGTCTACGTGATTTGTGTCGACACAAATCGATGAATGACGACGAACGACAGCCTTCATGGATTCGGAGGGGGTAGACGTGTTCCAGTCAGGGGGGCTATTAGCTTTCCAGTTGGAGGCATTAGAGAGAGCGGGGACGCTGGGGACGCTTACTGAAAATATCTTACGCGAGGTGATGGGGTAGTATACCTATTTAATAAGAAGTGGCCGACGACCGTCCCCACCGTCCCCAGATGGCCCCATCCACTGGAAATCGATGGCTGCCCCAGTCCTGTTCGGGCAATTATCCATGCGCATAGACAATTTGAGTTCAGGCAATTGTACTTGCGCAAGGACAATTACGCCTCCCGGGCTCGTATTGGCGTCGAATCAAGCCGGTCTCAGTTTCTATGCGCATAGAAAACCGCCACTGGAAAACCGCCACCCTGCGGCCGCCTCAGAACGGGCAAATCGCCCCGTCAATAATAGGATAGCCGGTTTCTGGATCAAACTCCGTAGCCGCTGGGGGCGGCCAGATGTATTCCACGTGGTAAACCTCCCAGGAATCCTGTCCGTCTTGCTGCTGAGGGGAGGTTCCGATGTCCTCGGGGACGGCAGGGACGGCACTTTCTAACTCTTGCGCGCACATGATTGGAAAAACAGGATTATTAATAACCTTATGCGTATGGGACTTCGCAACTGGCGTCCCTGCCGTCCCCACCCCTGCCTCAAGGTCCTTTCGTTCCCCCAACAGTTGATCCAGTGGAATCACTCCAGCCTGCCTGCTGGAAGGCCGATGGGGCATCCTTATGACGCCCTCCACATAAGGAATGCGCGGACCATGTAGCAGATTCCCCTTGGGCGCCCCAGAAACGGCCCTGACGGCGTCCTGAAGCTTGTGGCGCAGCTGAGAGGCGGACCAGGGTGGAGCGCACCGCTGGTTGTATTCCAAGAGCAAATCCCACGCATCCTCCTCGGGCAGGGCGAACCCATCCACCAGGACGGAAGCCACGTGGTAGGTGCGATCATGTCCACCCTGCCCGGATACCGCCCCGGGGATTCTCCCGATATAGGCCCGGGCTCGGTCAATCGGCTTCATGGCTGGAACGTAGCTGGATTCCGGCGTAACCGCGCAAGGAGCGTCCAAAGCGCTCAATCTTGTGGCTTCTGACGATCCCGAAAGCCTCCATCATCAGGTCGGGCAAAGTGCGCTCAACCTGTTTCTGGCTCTGGGCATCCCAGCCCTTTTGATCGCAAAACTCCCGGTATGCCCGGATCAACTCCTCTGTGGAAAGGTCCCCCATGACGGTTGGCTCCAGGCAGGTCCGGAGGAAAGCGCGCACGCTGTCGGATTCGGCCAGCAAGTCGTCCACCCGTTGCCGCTGGTTGTCAGTCATCCGGAAATCCCCAAGTTCGCCGATCTCCTCGAGGTAGCGGATAGCCCCCTGGATCATCCAGTTGAGAATGCCCGGACCCTCTTCCTGGAGCAATTTCTGTCCGAAGTCAGCGATGCGCTCTTTCGGCTTGGGCCGCTCGTAGCGGATCACCATGAGGCGGCGGCGCCAGGCATCGGCATCCCCGTCCAGGCGCACGTGGAGGCGACTGTTGGCCGTGATGGCCACGTCAAAATTGCCCCGTATCTGGAGGACATCATTGCCACCTTTACGCTCAGGGGAAAGGTTGTCGTTGCCGACCAGCTTCTTTAACATGGAGGCGCCACGACGCTGGAGAAAATCCCCTGGAACATCCTTGCCTGTAAGCAGGGTCTTGCCGATGAAGAACTGCAACTCGAAGCGCTCGTGCAGGTGCTCGGTACGCAACTCGTGTACATTGGTTAGCCCCAGTATCGCTTCCACTATCTCCAGAAGCGTGGATTTTCCGCCCCCTGCTGTGCCCGTGAGGACGAGAATCCGCTGGGCCAGGTTCCCCCCCAGCAACAGGCTCCCGGTCCAGCGCTGCAACAGGTCGATGTCATCCGCATCGAGGGCAGATTCCAGCAACAAGCCAATGAATTGAGGGCATCGTGCTCCTGGCACAAGGTCCAGCGGACACTGGTTGCGGGAATAGTAATCAGGGGAAAACGGGTGCAGACCTGGATTGTCACCAGTCAGGTGAAGCATGCCGTTGCCCAGATGAATATAGGTGCGCCGCATCTGGAAAATCTCCCGTTTCTCCACCCGCCCCCGGAGCAACTCGGCCAGGGAGGTGAGCAAGTTGTTATTGCGCATGAAATCAATGGTGGATAGCCCCTGCAGATCGGCAAAGGCCTTCAGGTCGAGGGCGAACTGATCCTTCACTAAAAAGATAGTCTGTCGCCTCCATAGCCCCCGAGACTCATCATATTCATAAAACTGTTTCTCGGCCGGCTCATGCAGGATCTTATGTTCCAAAGAATACCTTCCGACGAAAAAGTACTGGTTCAACCGGACCGAGCCGTTCGGAGAATACGCTACCGGATCACCATGCAAACGGACCAGATCCTTATATGCCGACTCGGGTGTTGGCGTCGCCGCCGTTGTCTGGTCGGCTGGATTCCCCTGGCTGGCTGTCCACGGCACCACCAGCTCGCCCCAGTCAATTTTCTCGAAGGGCAGGGAAATGGCCCGCCTCTCGACGAGAACCTGGTAATCCATCCCCTCCGGGTGGCGGCCATAGATGATGGTCTGCCCGCCGTCCGCGCGCCATTCGCCCCAGTACCGGCCATCCAGGGTCTTGATTCGGGTCAACTTTGGGTATCCGCCCTCGATGCGTACCCACAAATTACAGCCGCGCCGGCCCCGGGTCCTCAGGGTTTCCCGAAGCGCTGGATTGCGCTCCAGGAAGGGCTCGATGTCCGCCTCGTCATCAATGTCGATGGAGCAAAGCCCCCCGGAGGCGACCCCCAGGAGCACCCCGATATTGCAGCGGCCAGTGTCCAACTGGGCAAGATAGGCCGTGTCGCAGTCCGCGACCGTGGTAGTCTGCCAACCCTTTGACAGCGGATTCTTCTGACCGTAGCCGATGGGCAGCAGAACTACCGGGTTGCCGAGCAGGCTGTGCATCCGTTCCGTAACGGTCTCGTTGACAAACCTACTCATGGCAATTGGCCCTTTCCGGTTCGTCGGTGGTCAGTGTCGAAAACTCAATTGCGGGCGCCTCTTCGGGGGCGTCCTTTTTTTTGTCCAATCGGCGGGCGTGGACGGCAATGGCCCGCTTTCTGTACACTCTCCGTGCCCGGTCGGAACGCTGCTGGCGGGAGCGGATGCCGGTAAGTTCCGTCAACTCCAGCATGGTCTTGGAGACCGCCGCCCGGGTCAGGCCACAATGACGGGCAATCTCTGGAAAGGGCACCCCGTCAATCGGATAGATCTGCAGGAGCGAGGCCACGCAACACATCCGCAGCGCCATCCCTTTTGGCGTGTGCAGTTTCCCATCCGACCGCAGGGCACAGAGTTCAAAGAGCCGTCGCAGGACAGCAACCGCCTCCTCGGAGCAAGCCCCTGCACCTGCAATGCCCTCTTCCTCGAGGTCCCCCAATTCAGTGGCCGGATTATCAAAATCCACCGCCACCCGGTTCCGTCGTCCGGCTCCATCATACTCGTACCATCTGGCACGCTCGTTGACGCATACATGTTTTTGCATGCACACGTCCCCGTGTCAACTGAACGGCAACTGATATACGCCCGGAGGCCGATTCTAGAGGGGTTTTGCGCTGGAAAAATCACGCCCCGGCCGCAGCAAATCGCGCGCGCCTCCGTGTCAATCCCCCCCCCTGGATTACCCGGTCCAATACCCCCATACTTTCTTGCCGCACCGCCTCAAAATTTCGGCAGCATCCGTATGCCTACTCCCCTTGGATTATCCTACCGCTCTGGCTTCCCGGACTTTCCAGCCTGCCCAATCAGCCAGTTCTGCGCCTCGGGATATCGGCTCCAGGCCATTAGAAGGGGTTCCGCATATGACACGGCCTCCTCTTTTGTGCCCATGGAATAGTATTCGGGGAGATTGCGGGGTATCCGGCGGTGTCCCTTAAGGTAGATCTCCACATGGGGATTACTCTCCCGGGCCTGCTTCAGCTGCACCTGCGCTCCAGCCTCGTCTCCAGCCAGATACCGTTCCAGCACCGCCCCCCACATAAATACAACGCTGGAATCGTTCTCGTAGAGCTTCATCAATGCCTGCGCTTCCTCCAGCTTTCCTTGGGCTAACAGACACGGAAGCAGATGATACCGCACTCCCTGGTTGTCGTTGTGATTCAAATTCACCATCGCGGTGTATTCCTTGATGGCTTCGTCCACCTGCCCCGATTCCCTCAATTCCTCCGCCAGCTCGGCCAGTGCCCTCATGTAGGGCCGGGTTTCCAGAATGCCCCAAAAGTGTGGCACCATCTCCCGGAATGCCTTCTTCCCCAACCGCTTTTCCCCCACGGCCACAATGTGGCGCAGGATCTCGATACGCTCGGCCCCTTCTATGGAGCTGCAATCCAACAGCATCAGGAGCGCATCAACATTGTGGGGGTCCAATTCAAGCGCCGCGTCCAGCAAATCAACATGTTCCTCAAGCGAGGGCGCCTCCATGGCGTCATAGGCCAATTCCTGGGACTTCCTGATTTTTCCTTCCGCCTTGCTGGCAACTCCGCTCAAGGCCCGTTCCATCATGGCCCGGCTGGCCGCCGTGGGGCTCATGGAGGCCCGCTTCCCCTTTTTCGATGATTGTTTCATGGGTGTTTTCCAGTTCGAATATTCCTGTTCCTTTCCCATTCAACTCACTTCAGCGGATTGATTTCAAAATATTTCGCCGCTTCCGCCTTGGTGGCGATCCCGAGGTAGTGCCGGTACAGGCAATCCTGATCACGGTGACTGACGATCAGGGCGGTCTTGCCGGGGTTGCGGTGCATGGCGACGTGGTAGGTCACGAAGCTGTGGCGCAGGGCGTTCTTGGGCGGACATTTAGGTTTGAGATCCAATAGTGCCTCTCCCCTTGCCTCCCTACGGGCGTTGATCCGGTTGATTTCGTAGGCCTCGACCAAAATGCCCGCCCTCCTGAAAGCTTGGGATTTGCGGTGGAGCATCTGCCGGTGGGACATTCCAAAGGCCTGCGGCGGCGTTTTCTTGAGCCATGCCCATAGGTTGTCGGGCAGGTCCTCAATCCACTGGCGCCGTTTCTTCTTGGTCTTCTCGGCCGGTGTCAGGATGCCCCGCTGGGTGAAGTCGATTTCGCCATAGTCGATTCGGGAAATGGCCGAACTGCGCATCCCGGCGAACGCGCCGAGGGCGAGGAGGCCGCAAATTTCCGGATCGATCTTTTCGTTGGCCCGTAACAGGGCACGGGTTTCGGCGACCGTGAGAATTTCCGGTTCCTTGTCCTGAATCTGAGGCGATTCCACCCGCTTCATGGGATTCTCGGTCAACCAACCCTGCTGTTCCCACCATCCGAACGCCCCTTGGAAATAGGTCCGCTTGTTCTTGATGGTGATCGCCCCATAGGGCAGTCCGAAGAGGTAGTCCCGGATTTCCTCGGCGGTGAACTCTCGGACGAGGCGGTTTTCGAATTCCAGATCGAGGTCGGCCAGCGCCCGCTTCACATGTCCAATGTAGCTGTGATTTCGTCCAATATTCTCCATGCTTTGGATATAGGCCGCGGCCGCATCCTGGAGGTATCGTTCGCCCGCTTTGCGGAGCTTGCGTTGCTCGGTCGCCCAGAACCTGAAGACCTCAACCGGATCGGCCTCCGGGGCGATGGACATGGCCTGCTGCCAGCGGATCAGCTTGTGCGGTTCAATATGCGGCAGGGTCGGATCCGCGCGCTCCGCGGTCTTTCTGAACTGGGCGATGAACTCGTCCCGGGCGACCTCGGTGGAGAAGAACTTATTGCGCTGGCGCGTGCCTTCATACCATCGGGCGACGTGAGGTTTCTTGCGGTAGGGTTGGTGATCGACGTGTATTCTCATGGCGATTTTAATCTACCAGAGTGAGGCGCCAATCATAGGTCTAAGTCTCTAGCCTGAATTATTCATCAAAAAAAGAGTGCAGGTTTGTTTTATCCTGTTAATCAACAGGTTGTGAACAAAAACCAACCATGCACTCTTGAAAGGGAAACTGCGGCTTCGGAGCTGCAATTGCAAGCGATAAACGGCAAAGCGGTGACGCTGGTTTTCGACGAGCCGGAACTGACTTCGGATGCCGGCTTGCTGGCGGTGGGAGCCTTTGAGAAGCGGACAATGGGCCTGATTGAGCGGCTTGCGGGCTGTGTGAGGGACGATCGCCGCGAACCGAAACACACGATGGCGGATCTGATCGGGCAACGGGTCCACCAGATCATCAGCGGCAATCCGGACGCCAACGACTCGGATCGCCTGCGCAGGGATGCGGCCCTGCAAACGGCGGTGGGTCGCGAGGAGGTGTTGGCGAGCCAGCCGACGATGTCGCGCATGGACAATGGCGTCAGCGACAAGGATTTGATCCGCATGGCCTACGCCTTGGGGGACGACTTTCTGGATAGTTTCGAAGAGCCTCCGGCGATGATCGTCATCGACATGGACCCAACCGCACACCTGGTGTACGGGCAGCAGCAGTTGGGATTGTTCAACACGCACGTGGGCGACACCTGTCTGATGCCCTTTCACGTCTACGACGGATTGACCGGAAGGCTGATCACCGCCGTGATCCGCGAAGGCAAGACTCCGACCGCGACGGAGATCCTGCGGCTGCTGCGGCGCATCGTAAAACGCATCCGTAGTCGTTTTCCAAATACAGTATTGGTGTTCCGCGCGGACAGCCACCACACCAAGCCCGAGGTCATGAGCTGGCTGCGCGCCAACGCCGTGCAGTGGATAAGCGGCCTGTCGCCGAACAAGCGCCTCAACGAGGAGTTTGCCGACGTGTGCGAGCGGGCCGTGCGCGACTATCAGGAGCGTGAAAAGGAAGGCAACCGCACACCCGTTCGGCTGTTCGCCAGCGGTTATTACCGGGCCGGCAGCTGGGAGTGCGAGGAAAGGGTGGTCTGCCGCGTCATCGCCGGCCCGATGGGAATGGATGTGCGCTATGTTGTCACCAGCTTCGAGAATGCCGGTGCCAAGTTCCTGTACAACGATGTGTACTGCGACCGCGGCAATGCCGAGCTCTTCATCAAGGATCACAAGCTCGGATTGGGCAGCGACCGCAGCCCCTGCCAAAGCGCCAGGGCCAACCAGTTGCGCCTGCTCTTGCACTCGGCCGCCTACGCCATCCTGCACCGTTTCCGTGAGCGTGTCCTGAAGGGTTCCAAACTTGCCACCGCCTGCTTCGATCAAATCCGCATCAAGCTCCTCAAAGTCGCCGGACGGGTCCGCCGCATGAAAACCCGCATCCGCTTCCATCTGCCGGAGTCCTTCGCCTTCAAGCACCTCTTTGCCGCTGTCGCGACCGTCGGCACAACGTAAGCGTCTAACGAACCCCATCTTGCAGGCGTAGCGAGGATTCGCTACACTGGCAGGATGGAAGATGCGAAGAAACGAAAGGGAGTGCGGCACCGGCGCCGGTCGGAAGCGGACAAGCTGTTGGCGGACTACCGCGCGAGCGGATTGACGCAGAAGCGCTGGTGTCAGGAGCGCGGAATCGGGATAGCCTCGTTGCGGTACTGGCTGAAGCGGGAGCGCGGGGAGGCAAATGGCTATTCGCTGGTGCCGGTCGAGTTGGAGGGACGCCCGTGCGGCGCTGGAGTGCTTGATCTTCAGGTCAGCGGTTTGGACCTGCGCGTGGGCGCCGGGAGCGACCTGCGGGCGCTGGCGGTTTTGCTGAGGGAGCTGGGATGATCGGGACGGGATTGAAGAAGGCGTGGCTGGTGAGCGGGCCGACGGACATGCGCAAGAGCTTCGAGGGGCTGGCGGGAATCGTGGAGCGGTTGGCACCTGGGGCGCTGACCGATGGAGACGTTTACCTGTTCTGCAACCGCACGCGCACGCGGATCAAGGCCCTGTACTGGGACGGGAGCGGTTTGTGGTGTTGTGCAAAGCGGCTGGAAAGCGGCCGCTTCCGCTGGATGGATGGCGCAAAGGGCAAGCGGGTGGTTTTGAGCGAGGAGGAGTTCCTGATGATCGTGCGCGGGCTCGACCCGGCGGACTTCCACCAGAAAAAGTGGTTCCGGAAGGAATAAAGTACTTGCTATTTATGTAGCGATATATTGGATACATAACGTGTCCGATAAAGAACAGGAACTGCTCGCCCAGTTGAGCGCCGAAAGGGAGAAGACCGACCTTTTGCAGAAGGAGTGCGATAGCCTGCACAAGGAAAACGCGGTTCTGCGCGCCGAGAAGCAAGCCCTGATACTTGAGGCGTACGGGCGCAAGAGCGAGAGGGTAAACTCCGACCACAACCAGTTGGTCCTCGAAGGCTTCGAGCAGGATGAGGCGGTTGCCAAGGCCAGCGACGAGGAGGCGCAGGCGCGCGAGGAGGCGATCCGGGAGAGCCAGCCGAAGAAGAAGTCCCGCTCGAAGCCGCAGGTGAAACAGGGCGTCCCGGTGAAGGAGGAGCGCATCCGCCTCGAGCCCGAGGAACGGGACTGTCCGGAATGCGGGGCGGCCAAAACGGTCATCCGGGTGGAGGAAACCGAGGAACTGGACTTTGTCCCGGCCCATGTGCTGCGGCGCGTCTACGAGCGGCCCATCTGCGCCTGCCCGAAGTGCCAGGAGCATGTGAGCCAGGCAAAGCTGCCGCCGCGTCCCATCGACAAGAGCGTGGCCGGTCCCGGCCTGCTCGCCCACATCATCGTCGGCAAGTACTAGGACCATTGCCCGCTTTACCGGCAGGAGCAGATCCTCGCCCGGCACGGCCTCGAGATCAGCCGGGCCACCATGAACAACTGGCTGGAACACTGCGCCAAGCGGGCCCTGCCGCTTTGCGAGGCACAGTTGAAGCTGATCCTTGCCAGCGGCTACATCCAGATCGACGAAACCCCGGTCAAGCTGCTTGATCCGGAGCGCCCGGGCAAGGCCCGTGACGCCTGGCTGTGGGTCATCCTCAATCCGGGTATCGGCGCCTACTTCCACTTTGCGATGGGCCGCGGCGCCCGCGAGATCCGGCCCCTGCTCAAGGGCTACACCGGCGTCCTCCAGAGCGACGGCTACAGCGCCTACGAAAGCCTCTACAACGGCGAGGACGCCTTTGATCCCGGGCAGGTCCTCCATGTCGGCTGCTGGGCCCATGCCCGGCGCGAGTTTTGGAAGGCCACACAGGTCGGCCAGAGCGAAAAGGCCGGCGAGGTCGTCGCCCTCATCCAGAAACTTTACCGTATCGAGAAAGCGGCCAAAACCCTCGGCGATGCCGACCGCGCCGCCATGCGCCAGATCAAGGCCAAGCCCATCCTCGACGAGATCAAGGACAGGATCAGCGCCTATCTCAACGATCCATCGGTGACCCCGGCCCAGCAGCTCGCCAAAGCCTGCTCCTACACCCTCAAGCGCTGGGACGCCCTCAACGCCTATCTGCAACACGGCCACGTCCGCATCGACAACAATCCCGTGGAAAACAAGATCCGTCCGGCCGCCCTGGGCCGCAAAAACTGGATGTTCGTCGGTCACCCATCTGCCGGGTGGCGCACCGGTGTCTTCTACACCATCATGGCCAACTGCGCCCTCCACGACCTTAACCCCTTCGAGTACTGGCGCGACTTCCTGCGCGACATCCCTGCAGCCAAACCGGAAAACATCTCCGCTTTCCTCCCCGCCAACCGGATCCCTGTCAAAGAACAAGACCCGTAGCATACCATCTGCTCAGTACTGTCGTCCAGATGGGGTTCGTTGGGCGCTTACGGAGCTGGAGGACCGCATCGCCAACAAGCTGTCAGCCCTGAACGCCGCCACCGAGTTTGTCGAACTAGCGGGTGCCACCCAGTAACCAACTGGAAGCCCTGCGCGGTAACCGGAAGGGCCAGCACAGCATACGCATCAACCAGAGTGGCGACTCTGTTTCCGCTGGGACAAGATGGGGTTGGTTAGCCGCTTACGGATAAGGAAATAACATTCCACGAAGTTGTAATGGCTGGATAGTAATTTCCGCAAGCAATAATCTTCCTTGATAATAGGGTTAACAGCATCGGTAAGGCATCACCGGCAATACCGCTTCTCAAGCACTTCCGCCATGGGCTTCAATTTACCCGCTTTCACGTGGATGAGACTGAGAACTCCGAATTCACCAAGGCTCATTGCCTCTTCGCTGACAAGCTCAGCATGGTGAACTCCATCTCCTACATGGAACAAGTATCCTATGGTGGCAGCACTGTCTTCCATTGACCCAGGATTTTCAGGACCCATACGAAGACACTTATCCGTAGCTCCACCGCGAATCGGTTCGGCCTTTATTTTGCGGATACCGGCATTCCACATACTCGTGGAGTACCACTTCCATATCAGATTCCTTTCCCATGACCAGAAGCTGAGGGCGCAAGAAGAATGATCCTCATTCAGGTAACGTAGCGCGGAGCATTTGATGGAGACATCAAACTGGTTCGCCAGACTGACAATACCTTTTAGTCCAACGGCAGCCTTCTTCAGGGAATTGAGATAGAAGCTGTTAGGCAAGAGAAGCCGGGATGCAAACAGGTCGGCTTCACGCTCGACGATCAGGTCCTTTGGAGCCATTTCGCCCATGGATGGAAATGCTCCAGCACGAATAGCATGTCGATGCTCATCGATAAAGTAATGCCCCAGTTCATGGGCGATGGTAAACCTGGCTCTAGTGCTCCCAGGTGTGTTTCCGGTGCGCGTATTGCAGTATATATGATAGCTATCACCGCACGCATCAATCAGCCCATCGAATGACTCTTTGAAGGAATCAAAGTGCAAATTAATTCCCCTGTCGGTAAGCAAGGACTTCAGATCAGTTCCAGCGGAGGAGAAGAAGTCTTCCCCAAGCGAGTCAGCCAGGGAGCAGATCATCTCCTCACGCTCCCGGGCGATTCTTGGGGGCGGATGTTTCATAAGTCAGTCGGATTTCTCCCTTAACTTCCTCAATTTAGCCCGGGTCTCCTCCGACAAATCTCCTCCGTGCCGCGCTGCCATCCTGAATTCGTCTTTTGATTCTGGCGGTTGCGATGTTTCCGAGGGAAACATAATGAGATCATTTTCCTTGAGCAAGTCACCGGACAGGATCAATTTGACCGCCCGATCCACATCCTTCAGCGAGTCGGGAAGTTCAACCGGCTCATCAGGATCCTGCAGTGCTTCCTCCAAGTCAATGGGAATGGCCAATCCTGCCTTCTGCAGGGCCAGGTAAAACTTACGGTCTTCCTCGGTGTATTCATGATTATCGGGGTTCATTGTGTAATTCCTCTTTCTGCCAATTTTTCTTTCACTTTTTTCATCGCACGACTCCGAATGGCTCTGATGTTCACATCTGTTGTCTGGTACCGCTCGCACAGTTCAGAAATAATTTTCCTGTCCAACTTCGCCTGCTTGTTTGTTACATCTGGACAGTGATACAGATAAGTCCTGAGAATGTGCTGCTCGCGTTCGCTCAATTCGTTCATAACTTCCTCAACAATCTTAACCTCGGCTCTAGGAGGCGGAACGGCCGATGGAGCGCTAGCTTGTTCATTCACGCACTCCCAAAACATTTCGTCCATCGTAACAATAGGAGGCTTCTTGCGCAGCCACGTCTTCCATAGATTTACCGCAATCGCGAGTATCCATTTGCGAAACCGCTTCTCCTGAACTCCAAGATCTTCATCTGTTCGGCGTTCAAATTCCGTTGACTTTTTGCAAGCAACACTGAGGGCCCTTAAAGCCAAATCCGCCGCCTCCTCGTCGTCAATGTTGTCCTTGGTGCGCAGGCGATTGAATAACCAACCGGTGTGCCGTTGATACAACTCCCTGCACGCCAGGTCGCGTTCCTGTTCATTTCCCTGGGCAATCCAGTCAAGCAAGTCCACAACTGAATCCTGCGCGAATGAAACACCCTGTTTCTGTCTGTTATCTGTATCCATGCTCCTTTAAAGTCGCACTCAAGATATAGATGCAAAACCGTGACACAACAAATTTTTACGAAATTTCATCCAGTGTCACGGTTTTGCGTCTACCTTACATGAGCGCAAAGCAAGAACATAACAAAGACCCTCATGGCACGGATCAACGGAAGACGCTGATCATCACCATCAATGGCGAGTCCTTCCAGGTAAGGCCTGGCCAAATGCGGGTATCCGAGATAAAGAGCTTAGCCTCCGTCCCCGATGGGGACGAGCTTGTTCAGATCATGGGCGAGGAAATCGTCCCCCTGGATGATAGCGCACGCATCCACATCCGGGGAGGTGAAGTCTTTGTCAGCCATCCTCGCCAAGGCAAATCTTCATGAGCAGTTTTCCTCAAGACCAGATTGAGGAACTCCGGTCCCTCGCGACTTCGATTGCTGTGTGCAGCGAGGGCGGTGTAACCTACCTCCTTTTGGAGGGATTGAAATTACCCGCAAACTGCTCAGTCCGGGAGACAGATGCCCTACTCTGCCCTACTCCTATGGATGGTTATGAATGTCGCCTCTATTTTGCTACGGTCATCCAGAAAGGACTGAACTGGAATAAGCAGAATATAATGATATTGGATCGATTATGGAATGCCTTCTCATGGAAGACGAATCAGTCCGGACTCCGCCTTGCCCAAATGGTCATGGAACACCTTAGAGCCCTGAAATGAATATTCATATCCGTATTCCACAATCCGTTTTCATGGAGGCTTGGGACAATCTTACCAGCCGCCACCCATTCGCATTCGAGCGGGTCGGTTTCCTTTCATCAAGCCTTTCCGCCCTAGATGAGAACAACTACTTGGTTCTGCTGAAGAAATTTCATCCTGTACCAGACCCCCACTATCTTGAGGACGAGTCCGTAGGGGCCTCCATAAGCGGGGAGGCGATTCGCGCTGCCATGGAGTGTGGCCTACGCAACAAGGTCGGTCAGATTCACGCACACATCCATGACCACTTTGGACAACCTACGCCTAGCGTGATCGACGCCGAAGGGCTCCCACCGTTGACAAAGGCATTGGCAACAATTGTTCCGTCCCAAGCATCTGGATTTTTGATATTCAGCAGGGACCGCGCTTGTGCGGAAGTTCAGATTCCGGGACAGAAAGGCTCAATTGAAGCAACCGCTATAACTATCGTCGGATTCCCAATTAGGAGGCTAAAATGAACGCGCACGTTCCAGCAGTTGATTTTTCGAGGCAATCCTTTCTGGGTGATGGATCCCAATCCATCATCGAGAGGACCATCGTTGGTGTTGTCGGCCTCGGTGGGGGTGGCTCTCACATAGTCCAGCAGCTTGCCCATATGGGGTTCCTGGAATTTGTCATCTTTGACTCGCAGTCTATTGAGGCTAGCAACCTCAATCGATTGATCGGTGCGACCCAGGCGGATGTGGACGCCAAGATACCCAAGGTGAAAATTGCTGAGAGGTTGATAAAAGGAATCCGCCCCCATGCCAAGGTTGAAGCCGTTGAAGACATATGGCAAAGGGATCGCTCAAAACTGATCCGCTGTGATGTCCTGTTTGGCTGTGTTGATGGCTTAGACCAGCGGCGACAGCTTGAGCGCACGACGAGGCGATATTTGATTCCCCTCATCGACATCGGCATGGATGTCTATGAAAATGCGGATGGACCACCTTCCCTTTCTGGACAAGTCGTTCTCTCCATGCCTGGAACTGCGTGCCTAACTTGCATGGGCTTCCTCAATCAGAATCGTCTCGCTACCGAAGCTGCAGCTTATAGAGATGCCGGTATAAATCCTCAGGTTGTCTGGGCCAATGGCATCCTTGCCTCAACCGCTGTCGCCATAGCCATTGACCTACTTACGGATTGGACTCAGTCCCTTCGTAAGCCAGTCTATCTTTCTCTTCGGGGAAATCACCTTCACCTAACCAGTGATCCCGTACTCGCACATGTCCCTGAATCCTGTAGTCACTTCCCCATCGATCAGGTCGGATCACCAAGAATTCAACCATTGTAGAATTATTGTTGACAATATTAGCAGCTAGCTTACCCTTAGGTTTATTATGGAATTCCCACGTCACAACCATACAGTAAAACTGCCTCCAGAAACGGATCAGCTTCTGCAGGAGACATCCGCCAAAACCGACATGTATCATGCTGGAGTCATCGGCAATGGCCTGCGGGTTTGGTATCAGGATTTCCTTCACCGTCCCAAGGAAGTCAGTATTCCAGATCCTTCCCCCAGCCGCAAACACAAGACCATCAACTTCAACCTTGAAGACTACGAATTGTTCACAGGCCTCCTAAAGCATTACGGAAAACTTTATAATCAATGGCAAATCATCCACGGAGCGATTTGGCTTACCTCCCAGGGTTATTCTACTGACAAGTCCTATCACCAGCGCAGCGTGGATGAATTGGCTAGCGTTAGCACAAACCAACTGATCCGTGCCTTGGAATTGCGCGGATACCGCATCTCAAAACGCTGAGTTTTTTTAAAATCGAAGGGTAAGCTAGCTGCTACTTTCTCAAAAACCAACCACATCAACCCAGAACAAACCATGAATAATATGTTCACAGACCTGTCCGTCACCCACTACCAGGAAGTCCGCTCCGAGGACGAGTATGGGAAAGCGCTCCTTGACTGCTGTACAGTCAAGGCA
>JBNGDP010000054.1:0-23170 GCA_049975345.1 Oceanipulchritudo sp.
GGGGAGGCCCTTTTCGAGAAGGTGGTCCACATCAACCGGTGTGCCAAGGTGGTGGCCGGCGGACGGCGCTTCAGTTTTTCCGCCCTGGTGGTCGTTGGCGACCAGCAGGGAAATGTCGGCGTCGGGTATGGCAAGGCCAAGGAGGTCCCGGAGTGCATTCGCAAGGGAACCGAGCAGGCCCGGAAGAACATGAAACCGGTCGATTTGCGCAACAACACGATTCCGCATGACGTGATTGGCGAGCATGACGGCGGACGCGTCCTCCTGCGCCCGGCGGTTCCCGGTACCGGTGTCATCGCCGGCGGCGGGGTGCGTGCCGTGCTGGAGGCGGCCGGGATCAAGGATGTCCTCACCAAGAGCCTCCGTTCCAACAATCCCGGAGCAATGGTTTTCGCCACCATGGACGCCCTCCGGCAGCTTCGCTCCCACGAGTCCATCCAGGCGATCCGCAAGGCTTGAGAACATCGTTTACCAGCAATTTTCAGCAAGGAAAGTGATTCATGAGACTACATAATTTGATCAAGAGCGGGGGCCGCAAGGACCGCAAACGCGTCGGCCGCGGTGAAGGATCGGGCCGGGGGAAGACCTCCGGTCGCGGACACAAGGGCCAGCGTGCCCGCAGCGGCTTCGGGCTCCGTCCCGGGTTCGAGTCCGGGCATGTCCCCCTTTACCGGAAACTTCCCAAGCGCGGGTTCAGCAATTTCAAGTTCCGCACGGAATACTCGGTGGTGAACATCGGGGACCTCGAAAAGGTCGAAGCCGCGGAAATCGACCGCAACGCGATGATCCAGGCCGGCCTCGTCCGGCCCAACAGCGGATTGGTCAAGATCCTCGGGGAAGGGGAGATCAATCGTGCCGTTACCGTCACCGCCGACAAGTTCTCGGCCGGCGCGAAGGAGAAAATCGAGAAGGCGGGCGGCAAGGCGATCCTCAACCAGCCAGCCGGGGAGAGCGCCGGGGAAGAGGAATCCGGGGAGTGAGTGCCGTCCCGGCAATGATGAACCAGCTCTTTGCATAATCCAGGACCCAGCCAGCAGACATGATTTCCGCCTTTGTCAATTGCTTCAAGATTCCCGAGCTGAAGGACAAGATCTTCTTCACCTTGTTCCTCCTCTTCATTGCGCGCGTGGGAGCGAACATTCCGCTGCCGGGGATCGATCCCACCCCGCTGCAGGAATTCTTTGAGGCACAGAGCCGCGCCGGCGGAGGCAGCCTTCTTGGTTTGTACAACATGTTCACCGGGGGCGCCCTCCTGCGGGGTGCCATTTTCGCCCTTGGCATCATGCCCTACATCAGCGCCTCGATTGTCTTCCAGTTGCTGACCTCGGTGGTGCCGAGCCTGGCCCGTCTCCAGCAGGAAGGGGAGGTCGGCCGGCAGAAACTCACCCAGTATACCCGGTACGCCACCCTGATCATCTGTATCGTCCAGTCGATCCTCCTGATCCTGACGCTGCAGAATCCCCAGCGGATCTTCCCCGATTACGATGTCAGCCGCTACGGGGAGATCATCCTCCTCACCCATGGCTGGTTCATGATCACCTCGGTGATTTTCCTGACCAGCGGCACGATGCTCCTGATGTGGATCGGTGAGCAGATCACGAACCGCGGGATCGGGAACGGGATCTCCATCCTCATCACGGTTGGCATTCTCGCGGACCTGCCCGCGGCTTTCGCCCTCACCTACCGCCTCTTTACCGCCCCCGTCGGGGAAACCGCCCAACTCGGTCTCGGGGAGGGGATTCTCATGTTGCTGTTCCTCTTCCTGGTCATCGCCGGGGTGGTGATGGTGACGCAGGCGGTGCGGAAAATCCCGGTCCAGTACGCCAAGCGGGTGGTCGGCCGCAAGGTCTTCGGCGGGCAGAGCAGTTATCTCCCCCTCAAGGTGAATTACTCCGGGGTGATGCCCATCATCTTCGCCTCGGCCATCATGATGTTCTTCACGACCATCCTCTCCCAGTTGGGTGCCGCCATCCAGGCCAACTGGCTGCGGGACTCCGGCTTTTTCTTCCAGCAGGGACAGGCGAGCTATTACATCATTTTCGGGCTCCTCATCTTCGGTTTCAGCTATTTCTGGGTCTCGGTCATGTTCAAGCCGGTGCAAATCGCCGATGACCTGAAGAAGTACGGGGGCTATGTTCCCGGGGTCCGGCCCGGGGAACCGACCGCCCGTTACCTCGATTTCACCATGACCCGCCTCACCCTGGCCGGTGCGGCTTTCCTTACCCTGATCGCCATCCTGCCCGACGGCGTCCTGTTCAGCACCGGCGTTCCCTACCAGGCCGCCCAGTTCTTCGGCGGTACCGGGCTGCTCATCATCGTCGGGGTTCTTCTCGACTTCCTTCGCCAGATCGAAACTTACCTCCTGCAGCGTCATTACGACGGTTTCCTCAAGAAGGGACGGATCCGCGGGCGCAGCCAGGGACGGACCCGTCAATTGGTCGACACCGTTGGCCTTCAGCAGGGTCGCACCCTCTGGCGGTGGGTCGTTGTCATGCTCGTGGCGGGAATGGTCGCCTGGGGATTGAATGTGTATTTCTTCTGACGGCATGCCGGGCATGCCGCCAAATTGTTCTTTCATACAGACAACAGTGCCTCCCGGCCCGCTGGCCGGGACCATTGATTGGAGTGGAGTCCTCGGATAACCATGATTCCGATTAAATCCGAGTCCCAGATCCGGACCATGCGCACCGCCTGCCGTATTGCGGCCACGGTGCTCCAGCGTCTGTGCGGACTCGTTGCTCCCGGCGTCAACACCTATGATCTCGACCAGGAGGGCCGTGCCCTTATCGCCCGCTACGGAGGCCGCAGTGCCTGTTTCGGGTACCGGGTCGGGAACAAGCGCTTCCCCGCGTACACCTGCCTCTCCGTGAACGATGAGATCGTCCACGGTATCGGGAGCCTCAAACGGGTCCTGCGGGAGGGCGACATCATCTCGGTGGACGTCTGTGTGGAGTACGAGGGATACATCGGCGACAATGCGCGGACGGTGCCGGTGGGGGAGATCAGCCCTGATCTTCGCCAGCTGCTTGCCGTCACGGAAGATTCGCTCCATCAGGCCATCGGCCAGACCCGGCCGGGCAACCGGGTGGGGGCCATCTCCAACGCCGTCGAACGGTCCGTCCGGCCCCACGGTTACGGGATCATTCGCGATTTTGTCGGCCACGGTGTGGGCAAGACCATGCACGAGCCCCCCCAAATCCCGAATTTCGGTCCGAAAAACCGGGGCGAACGACTCCGGCCCGGAATGACCCTGGCCATCGAGCCGATGATCGCCCGCGGACGGCCGCAGGTCCTGATGGCCCTCGATGGCTGGACAGCCCTCACGGTGGATGGACTGCCCGCGGCCCACTTCGAGCACACGGTTCTTGTCACCGCGGAGAATCCGGAAATCCTCACCGTTCCCGGGCTCCCTGTATGAGTGCTTTTTTCCGGAAAGTCTTGACAAGGCTTTCCCTTGTAAATTGCGTCAACTCTTTTTCCGCCATTCCAAAAGCAGGGATGGACGGATTCGCATTAAGACTTAAATATCAACACGATCTGAAAACATGCCAAGACTATTGGGTGTAGACATTCCCGGGAACAAGAAGATCCCGTATGCCCTCCGTTACATTTACGGAATCGGGCCCACGTTAGCTGACCGGCTGGTCAAGGACGCCGGACTGGATCCGGATGTCCGGGCCAACAATCTGGACGAGGAGCAGTTGAACAAAATCTCCGAGGCCATTGTCCGGGAGGGAATCCTGGTCGAGGGGGATCTCCGACGGGAGATTTCCGCCAACCTGAAGCGCCTCCAGGCTGTTCAAAGCTACCGGGGGATCCGTCATCGCCGGGGCCTGCCCGTCCGCGGTCAGCGCACCCAGTGCAACGCCCGGACGCGCAAGGGACGCCGCAAGACCGTCGGGGTCATGAAGAAGAAATAATTTTTAAAACCGATCAACATGAGCGAAGAAGAAAAGAAGGAGCAGGCCCGGCAGGAGACCCCGGTGGCGGAGAAAAAGGAAGTGGCCGCCGCGGCCCCGCAGGAGGCGCCTGTTTCCGGGGAGGGTGCCGAAGAGGCCGCCGAGGAAAAGAAACCGGGCCAGCCGACGGCCGCCGATCTCCTGAAGAGCGAAGTGGACCTGACCGTCCGCAAGGCCAAGGGCAGCAAGAACATCACCAGCGGGGTGGTGACGATCCTGGCCACGTTCAACAACACCAAGGTCAGTTTTTCCGACAAGAAGGGAAACATCATCTCCTGGTCCAGCGCCGGAAAGATGAATTTCCGCGGTTCCCGCAAAAGCACCGCCTACGCGGCCCAGGTTGTGACACAGGACGCCGGCAAGGTGGCCCTCTCGCACGGGATGAAGGAAGTGGAAATCCGTGTCAAGGGCCCCGGCATGGGCCGCGATTCCGCCATTCGCGCCGTACAGTCCCTCGGCATGATCGTGACCTCGATTGTCGACGTGACCCCGGTTCCCCACAACGGTTGCCGCCCCAAGAAGCGCCGCCGCGTGTAACCCCGCAACCCACTCAGCAAAGGATTTCCAATCATGGCCCGATACACTGGACCCACAACCCGCATCAACCGCCGTTTTGGCATGTCGATTTTTCCGCCCAACAAGGCGCAGGATCGCAAGCCGCACCCGCCCGGTCAGCACGGCCCGCGCCTGCGGCGCAAATTGTCCGACTACTCGATCGGACTGAACGAGAAGCAGAAGCTCCGTTATTACTACGGCCTCACGGAAAAGCAGTTCCGCCGCACCTTTGAGCGTGCCAAGCGCAAGCGCGGGGTGACCGGGGAAATCTTCCTGCAGATGCTGGAGACGCGCCTGGACTCCGTCCTGTACAGCATCGGGTTTGCCAAGACCCGCCGGCAGGCCCGGCAGTTTGTCGCGCACGGCCACGTGAAGGTGAACGGCCGCAAGGTCGATATTCCCAGTTTCAGCGTTACCGCCGGGGACACCATCGAGGTCAAGGAATCCACTTCCAGCCGGCAGTTGGCGACCCGCGCCCTCGAGGACACCCGCATCCGCACCGTCCCCCTCTGGCTCACCCGCAACGATGACGCCCTGACCGCCACGGTCAGCCGTGAGCCCGCCGCCGACGATATTGAGACGGGAATCAATGTGCAGCAGATTGTTGAATTCTATTCCCGTTGATCCGGGATCTCGTCCCGTTTCTCCACACCGCAACCAAATCCATCCAGAACCCACATTTCATCCTGAAAGATCATGGCCATACGTTTAGGCAAGTTTCAGCTTCCAAACCGACTCGCAAAGGATGAGCAGGCCTCATCCGAAAGCTACGGAAAGTTCATCGCGGAGCCCTTTGAAGGAGGGTACGGCCACACCATCGGCAACAGCCTGCGCCGGGTCCTCCTCAGTTCCATTGAGGGCGCCGCGATTTCCTCGGTGAAGATCGACGGGGTGCAGCATGAGTTCCAGACCATTGACGGGATCGTCGAGGATGTCACCGACATCATCCTCAACCTCAAGAAGGTGTTGGTCGTCTCCCACAAGAAGGAGCCCGTTTCCCTGATGATCGACGTCACCCGCAAGGGCGAGGTCAAGGCCGCCGACATCCAGGCGGACGCCAACATCGAGGTCATCAATCCCGATCAGGTGATCTGCACACTCGACAACGAGCGGCGTTTTCTCGCCGAGCTGGAGATCAAGGTCGGGCGCGGCTATGTCTCCGGGGAAGACAACAAGAAGCCGGAACAGCCCATCGGGGTGATTGCCATCGATTCCCTTTACAGTCCCGTCCGGCTCGTCAAGTACTCGGTGGAAAACACCCGTGTCGGGCAGATGACCGACTACGACAAGCTCATCCTTGAAATCTGGACCGACGGGCGGATCACCCCCGATGACTGCCTCAAGCATGCCGCGGCCATTCTGAAGCATCACCTCGATGTCTTCGACAAGGTGACGGACGAGTCCGTCGAGTTTGAAAGCGAGCAGATCGAGGTCAGCGAGGAACAGAACAAGCTCCGCAAGCTTCTCAACATGTCGGTGAACGAGATCGAACTCTCCGTGCGCGCGGCCAACTGCCTCAACAACGCCAACATCACCACGGTGGGTGAGCTGGCCATGAAGAGCGAGCAGGAGATGCTGAAATACCGGAATTTCGGGAAGAAGTCCCTCAACGAGATCAAGGCCAAGCTGGAGCAACTCGGCCTGAGCCTCGGAATGAAGATCGACGAGCGTCTTCTCGAGTCACGCACCGAGATTTGAACCTGAACCAACCAGATTTGAAGGAATCATCATGCGCCATTTAAAGCATCGGCATCAACTTGGCAGGAAAAAGGAACACCGGGCGGCCCTGATGGGCAACCTCGGGGCGGCCCTCCTTCGTCACGGCCGTATCCAGACCACTCTTCCGAAGGCCAAGGCACTTCGTCCGTTCATTGAAAAGATCATCACGCTGGCCAGGAAGGCGGACGGGGCTTCCCCGGAGAAGGCCCTCCACTACCGCCGGCTCGCCCTCTCGAGGATCCGCGACAAGGAGGCGGTGGGAATCCTTTTCAACGAACGGGCCGCGGCATTTGGAGAGCGGCCCGGCGGATACACCCGGATCTACAAGCTGGGGAACCGGATCGGCGACGCCGCCGAGATGGCCGTTATCCAGCTGATCCCCGCGGAGGACGAGGGGTATCCCAGGAAGGCGCGGAAGGCGACGAAGGCCGCCAAGGCGGAAAGCCCCGCTGCAGCCGTGGAGGAGGAAGCCCCCGCCGGGGCGGTGGAGGAACCCGCTGAAGTCGCATCCGAGGCGGAACCGGCCGCGGCCGATGAGGCCGCCCCGGTCGAGGACGGCACCGGGGAACCGGAGGCGGAAAAAAAGGAGTAACCTCTTTTTCATTACACTCTTTTCCAGCGAAGGCGCGTCACCGCACGGTGGGCGTCTTTGTCATTTCCAAGCATGTTCACGGTCGGATTCGGGGTCTTTGTCATTGCCTTCCTGGTCACGGGGCTGTTGTTCTTCGTCGGGTTGTGGCTGTTCTATGATCGGCGCGACCGCCAGTTCTATGACCGCCAGCGCCTGCGCAGCGTGCATCATTGCGTGAAGTGTGGTGCGCTGTACGCCTCCCGCGAAACGCCGGGATCGGCGCCCTGCCCGCGGTGCGGCTTCAAGAACCCGTCCCTGCGATTCTAACTTGCCAAGCGCTTGCCGCGTCGGCTCACTGGAAATTTCCTCCACTACCATGTCAGAAACCATAGCAGTCCTCGATTTCGGGAGCCAGTACACCCAGGTGATCGCCAGGCGGCTGCGCGAATGCGCGGTCTATTCGAGGGTATACCGGTACGACACGCCCGCGGGGCAGTTGCGCGAGGACGGGGTCAACGGGATCATTCTCTCCGGCGGACCAAGCAGCGTCTTTGCGGAATGCGCGCCAATGCCCGACCCGGCCATATTTGAAATGAGGGTCCCGATCCTTGGCATCTGCTACGGCCTGCAGTTGCTGGGGTTCCATCTCGGGGGCACCGTGGCGCGCAGTTCCGAACGGGAATACGGGCGCAGCACCCTCACCATCACGGGCGAGAGCCGGCTTTTTGAAGGAGTCCCGCGGGAAATCCAGGTCTGGAACTCCCATGGGGACAAGCTGATCCAGCTTCCCGGCGGGTTCGAGCCCGTGGCGGCCACCGAGAACTCGGATTTCGCGGCGATTGAGGACCGGAAGCGCCGTATCTTCGGTCTGCAGTTCCACCCGGAGGTCTTCCACACGGACAAGGGGACGGACATCATCCGCAATTTCCTGTTCGGGGTCTGCAACTGCCGTGGGGACTGGACGATGAAGGGCTACATCGAGAGCGCCATCGAACGCATCCGGGAAACCGTCGGAGACCGGCGCGTCATCCTCGGCCTCAGCGGGGGTGTGGACAGCTCGGTAGCGGCCGCGTTGATACACCGCGCCATCGGCGACCAGCTGACCTGCGTCTTCGTCGACAACGGTCTCCTGCGCAAGAACGAGGTGGAAGCGGTGGAGAAACTTTTCGGCGAGAACTTCCACATGAACCTGGTCGTTTCCCACACCGCGGAAATGTTTCTTGAGCGCCTCGAGGGCGTCACGGATCCGGAAAAAAAGAGGAAGATCATCGGAAACACCTTTGTGGAGGTCTTTGAACAGGAGGTGGAGAAAATCGGGGAAGTGGATTTCCTGGCGCAGGGGACGATATACCCGGACATCATTGAATCGGTTCCGATCGGGGGCAATCCGGCCGCCCTCATCAAGAGCCACCACAATGTCGGGGGCTTGCCCGACCGGATGAAGCTGAAGGTGCTCGAGCCCCTCAACCAGCTTTTCAAGGACGAGGTACGGCGTCTTGGCGAGGAACTCGGCCTGCCGAAAAGCGTTGTCTGGAGGCAGCCGTTCCCCGGTCCGGGCCTGGCGGTGCGCGTGATTGGTGAAATCACCCCGGAGCGCCTGCATATCCTCAGGGAGGCGGATGCCATCCTCATCGAGGAGATGAAAAAGGCCGATTACTATTACAAGGTCTGGCAGAGTTTCGCGGTCTTCCTTCCGGTGCAGACCGTCGGGGTGATGGGGGACGAGCGCACCTACGACTATGTCATTGCATTGCGCATCGTGGAGAGCATTGACGCCATGACCGCCGACTGGGCTCATTTGCCGCACACCCTCCTGCAGAAGATCTCGAACCGGATCATCAACGAGGTGCAGGGGGTCAACCGGGTCGTCCTTGATATTTCCTCCAAACCCCCGAGTACGATCGAGTGGGAATAGGGTCCGGGCAGATGAAGAAACTTTCCTATGAGGATCCACGGTTTTTCAGCCGGCTCAAGCGCTTTGCCGCCGACGAGGAGGTCAGGGAATCGCTGCGTGGCACGGTGAGTGCGATTCTCGAGGACGTGCGAAAGCGCGGGGACCGCGCCGTCTGCGACTACACCCTGCAATTCGACGGGTTCCGCTCCACGGGGAGGGGCCTGCGCATCGAACCCGCCGAACTGGAGGCCGCCGGGGCGTCCCTGGCTCCGGGGCAACGGAAAGCGATCCGCGAGGCGATCCATTGTGTGCGCGATTTCCACAAGCGGGGATTGCCGAGGAACTGGAGCGGGAAGAACCGGCAGGGAGCGACCGTCGGGGAACGATGGTATCCGGTCCGGCGGGTTGGGATCTACATCCCGGCTGGCAATGTGCCGCTGGTTTCCACGGCTGTGATGACCACCACCCTTGCCCGCCTTGCCGGTGTGCCGTCGATGGCGGTGTTCACTCCGGCAAACCGCGAAGGCAGGATCAGTCCGCAGATGCTGGCGGGATTGTCCCTTTGCGGGGTCGGGGAGGTTTACCGGGTGGGGGGCGCCCAGGCGATTGCCGCGATGGCCTTCGGGACGCGGAGCATTCCGCCCGTGTGCAAGATCATGGGTCCGGGGAACGCCTACGTCGCGGAGGCCCAGCGCCAGGTTTTCGGGCAGGTCGGCATCGACCTCCTGCCCGGCCCGAGCGAGGCACTGGCCATCGCCGATGCCACGGCGCGTCCGGAGTACGTCGCCGCGGACCTGCTCGCCCAGGCCGAGCACGGGAGCGGCCGTGAGCGGGTGTATTTCGTATACACGGATCCGGTGCTGGCCGGCAGGGTCGAACGCGCGGCCCTGGAGATGATCCCGTTACTGGGTCATTCCGAAGCCGTGAGGAGTATCTGGGAGCGGCGCACCTGTTTTATCCGGGTCCCCGACCTGGATGCCGCCTGCGAAGTGGCCAACTTCATCGCCCCGGAGCATCTGGAGCTGCACCTTGAGAAAGCCGTTTGCCGCAAACTCCTCGGGCGGATCCACACCGCCGGGGCCATCCTCTGCGGACACGACACCCCGACGGTGCTGGGCGACTTCACCGCCGGACCGAGCCATACCCTTCCCACTTCCCGTACGGGCCGCTTTTTCAGCGGATTGAAGATAACCGATTTCATGCGCCGCAGCAGTGTGGTCCAGTATGACCGGAAAAGCCTCGGGAAGGCGAGGGCGGTCGTCCGGGCCTTCGCGGAGCTCGAGGATCTCGATGCCCATGGCCGGTCAATGGAGATCCGTTTTGATTCCTGAAGAAGCGGTGCCATGAAACCGATCCGGGAACTGGTCCAGCCACACCTCAGGGAACTGCAACCCTACACTCCCGGGCAGCAGCCCTCCGGGGATGGATGGATCAAGCTGAACACCAACGAGCTTCCCTGTGAGCCGCCGCGGGTTGTCCGGGACGCCATCGCCGCCGCCACAGCCGGGCTCGCCCGGTATCCGGACCCGAAGAGCGGCGAACTGCGCCGGGCGCTTGCCCGCCTCAATGGCCTGGGTGAGGAGCGGGTACTCATCGGGAACGGGTCCGACGACATCCTGAACCTGTTGGCCCGCGCCTTCGGGGGCCGCGGCCGGGTAACGGTCGACACCTTTCCCAGTTACAGCCTGTACCCGGTGGTCACCGCCGTCGCCGGCGGCCGGGTGGAATCGGTCTGCTTCACGCGGGATTTCACTCTTCCCGTGAAGGAGATCTGTTCCATGGAGGCCGATTTGCTCTTTCTGACCTGTCCGAATGCCCCGACGGGGATCCGTTTTCCTGTCGACGAGCTTCGCGCGGTGGCCGCGGGAACCCCGGGGATCCTTGTCATTGACGAGGCCTACGTCGAGTTCGCCCAATCCTCCGCCCTTCCGCTTTTGGAAGAGTTCGACCACCTTGTCCTGACCCGGACCTTTTCCAAGGCCTTCGGGCTGGCCGGGCTGCGGGTCGGCTACGCCATGGCCTCTCCGATGATCATCGAGGTCCTCGACCGTATCCGGGACAGCTACAACGTCAGCCGGCTCAGCCAGGCGGGCGCGCTGGCCGCCCTCCAGGCCCGCGAGTTCTACGCGGACCGTATCCGGGAAGTGATCGCGACACGCGAGTGGGTGGCCTCGGCCCTGCGCCGGTTGGATTGGGAGGTCCTTCCCTCCGAGGCGAATTTTCTCTTCGCCTCGCCCCGGGATGCAAAGGGAAACCGCGGAGCGGAAACGGCGAAAAACCTCTATGAAACCCTCCTTCAGCGGAAAATCCTCGTTCGTTACTTTCCCAGCCATCCATTGACAGCCTCCCATTTACGCATCAGCATCGGGTCCCGGTTGGAAATGGAGCGTTTCATCCAGGAGGCAGAAAAATGGCAAAAGGGCGAGTAGCAGAGGTGATCCGGGAAACAGCGGAGACGAAAATCCGACTGAAGCTCAATCTGGACGGGTCGGGCAAGGCCGAGATCTCGACGGGGATTCCCTTCTTTGACCACATGCTGGAGCTCTTTGCCCACCATGGCCTCGTGGATCTGGCCGTGAAGGCGGAAGGGGACCTGTCCGTCGATTACCACCATACCGTTGAGGATGTGGGCATCGTCCTCGGGGAAGCCGTGCGCAAGGCGGTGGGCGACAAGGCCGGCATGGTGCGGTACGGTTTTTTCCTCCTCCCGATGGATGAATGCCTCTGCCGCTTTGTCATGGATCTGGGAAACCGGTCCCACCTGGTGTACCGCGTCAAGCCGGGCCAGGGAATGGTCCGGGATTTCAATATCGTCCTTGTCCGGGAGTTCTTTCAGGCCTTCGCCAACAGCGCCGGAGCCAATGTCCACATCGAGTTGCTGTACGGGGACGAACCGCACCATATCGCCGAATCGGTCTTCAAGGCCTTCGGGCGCACCCTTGACCGTTGCACGGGGATTGATCCGCGACGGGGTGGCAGGATTCCCTCCACCAAGGGCCGCCTTGCCTGAAAAACGCCCGCCGTGGGCGGGGGCCATTCCCGCCGCACCTTAAAGACTTGCCGGATAAAGCGATCCCGCCAGACTGCCTTTCATGGTACGCGGATTTGTCTATTCATTCATCGCCGTCTGCATTTTTCTGCTGGGCAGCATTTTCTGGATGATGACGGCAACCCTGGACGAGGACCGGGCTTACCTGGTCAGCGGCTGGCTGCTCCTGGTGACCTTTTTTATCGTCGGACCGGTTTTCTTCGCCGCCGGCTACTGGCATCACCTGCGGCTTCATCCCAGGGAACCCCGCTGGGACGCGGAAATCGGGGAATGACCGGCCGGGCTTGCCCTTATCGGAGAGGCCGGCACATTGACGGCAATGAAATGTGATTCCAATCCGCAGGGTCCGCGTGTCGGAATTCTCGATTACGGGATGGGAAACTTGCGCAGCGTGCACCGCGCCTTCCTTTCAGTCGGGGCCGATGCGCGAATCGTCGAGCATCCGCACCAGATGGAATCCTGTGTGGCGCTTGTCTTCCCGGGGCAGGGGGCCATTGTCGACACCATGCGCCTGCTCGGGGAGCGCGGGTGGATCGGGTTCATCCGGGACTGGGTGGCGGCGGACCGTCCCTTCTTCGGCATTTGCCTCGGGCTCCAGGCCCTCTTCAGCCACTCCGAGGAGGGCCAGACGGAGGGGTTGGGCATCCTCCCCGGTATCGTGCGCCGCTTCCGCTTCCCGCTGGAGAGCGGCCTGAAAATCCCCCACATGGGATGGAACCAGGTGCGGTTCCGCGAACCGGCCGATCCTCTCCTCAAGGGAATCCATCCCTCGGAGGACCAGTTTTATTTTGTGCACAGTTATTATGCCGTTCCCGGGGATCCGTCCATCGCCTGGGGCCTGACCCGCTACGGCGAGGTGGAATTCTGCAGCGCCGTGCGCCGCGGGAACCTCGTCGCCACCCAGTTTCATCCGGAAAAATCCCAGGAAAAGGGACTACTGTTGTACAGGAATTTCCTGAAATCCTTACTTTCCTATTGCCCGTAGCTTCCCTGAGCGATTGATTGTTGCCAAAACGGGAAAAGCCCCAACCAATACCATATCATGAGTAAAGAACCAGCCGCCAAAATCATCCTGGAAGGAAAGGAGTTCGAATACCCCGTCATCGTCGGCTCCGAAAATGAGAAAGCCATCGACACCCGCAAGCTGCGGTCGGATACCGGATACATCACCTTTGACGACGGGTATGCCAATACCGGGTCCTGCCTCAGTGAAATCACCTTCATCGACGGGGAAAAGGGAATCCTCCAGTACCGGGGGATCCCGATCGAGCAATTGGCGAAAAAATCCACCTTTCTGGAGGTCGCCTACCTTATCATCTACGGTGATCTTCCCACAGAGGACGAACTGAACGCATTCCGGCAGAAAGTCGCCGGGGCGGCCCGCTTGCATGAGGATTTCAAGCACCACTTCGAGGGCTTTCCGCCCAAGGCGCACCCCATGGCGGTCCTCAGTTCCATGCTGAACTCCCTGGGATGCTATTATCCCGAAATGTCGAGCAACAACCGGGAGCAGGACCTGGAGCATTTTGATGACGCGACCGCCTACCTCATCTCGAAAGTGCGGACCATTGCCGCGGCCACTTACCGCATGAGCAAGGGGCTTCCCTTCAATCATCCGCGCAAGGACCTGCGCTACGTGGAGAACTTCCTCCACATGATGTTCACCGAGCCTTATGACGATTATCTTCCCCCGAAGGAAGTGACCGAGGCCCTGGACCTGTTTCTCCTGCTCCATGCCGATCACGAGCAAAACTGTTCGACCTCGACGGTCCGCATGGTGGCCAGCGGCGGAGCCAACCTCTTCGCTTCCGTCTCCTCCGGGGTCTGCGGCCTCTGGGGACCTCTGCATGGCGGGGCCAATGCCGCGGTGATCAAGATGCTGCAGGAGATCCACGACAGCGGGGACGACGGCAGCCGGTTCATCCAGGCGGCCAAGGATGGCAAGGCCCGCCTGATGGGATTCGGCCACCGGGTGTACAAGAACTATGATCCAAGGGCCAAGATCTTCGGCGAGGCCGCGGAGCGCGTCCTCAAGGCCCTTGGCCGGGAGGATCCCCTGCTCGATATCGCCCACCACCTCGAGCAGGCGGCGCTGAAGGACGAGTACTTCATTGAGCGCAAGCTCTACCCCAATGTGGACTTCTACAGCGGCATCGTCCTCAAGGCGATCGGGGTGCCTGTCGATATGTTCACGGCCATGTTCGCCATCGGACGCATGCCGGGATGGATCGCCAACTGGAAGGAGCTGGCGGAAAATTCGAAGAAGATTCACCGCCCGCGGCAGATCTACACGGGGTCGACCAAGCGCGACTACGTCCCGATCGAGGATCGGAAGTAGGGGAACTGCGGGTTCGCCGCTCAGGAACCGGAAGAAGTCTCTCCGGGATCCTTCTTCTCCTCCCGCAGGTGCGGGGCCAGGGCCTCCTCGAGGCCGAGTCCGGCGTGTTTGTGGATTCCGTGGATCACAAGGTAGAGGATTCCCAGCATGAACAGGGTGCTGGGAAGGGCGATCACCAGATAGGACCAGCCGGTCATGGCTCCCACTTCCGCGTTGAACCGGGCGGCATCCTCCATCGGTTCCGTCTTCACAAAGTGGCTCGCCAGAAAGAAGTTCAGCACCGCACTGATGAAGAACGACACCGAGAGGAGCGCCGTGGCCGTGCGCAGGAGCCGTTCCATCGCCTCCCTCGTTCCCTTCTCCGCGAGGGCTCCCTGGATGTGGTCGACATCGAAAATCTCCTTTGAAAAGACCAGCACCCGGATCAGGGGGTAACGGCTGAAAAGCGAGCCCAGAACGGCGATCCCGATGATCGCCGGAATGGCGGTCTCCTTCACAATGAACCAGAACCGCGGCAGCTGCATGAGCCCGACCCCGCCGGTCAGGAGAACGCTGACAAACCCGAGGATGGAGATGAAATTCACCTTCCCGCGGCGCTGGTAATCCCAGAGAAAGTACCCCACCGGGAAAGTGAGGGCGATCACCAGGACCGAGGCGGGGCTGGACAGCAAACGGTCCCCCTGGGTCAGGACAATCACGGGGATCAGGATGTTGAAAAGCAGGCTGTGGAACCCGTTTTCGCGCCGGGGGGGATCTTGTTTTACGCTTCCCATACGAGGACTCGGATGGTTTAACATTTGGCCATGATGGCAAGCCCCATTCGGTGCCTGGTGACGGCCGGGCCGACCCGGGAATACTTTGATCCGGTGCGCTTCCTGAGCAACCCCTCCAGCGGGAAGATGGGGTACGCCCTGGCCGGGGCAGCCGCCGGACGGGGCTGGGATGTGGAGCTGGTCAGTGGCCCGGTCGACCTGCCCGTTCCCAACGGGGTGGAAATCAAGCGGATCGAGACCGGCAGCCAGATGTACCAGGCTGTCCGGGAACGCTTCCCGCATTGCGACATCCTGATCATGACCGCGGCCATCATGGATTACCGCCCCAGGCGGGTGGCGGATCACAAGATCAAGAAATTCGAGCTGGAGATGGTCATTGAAATGGAACCCGTGATCGACGTCCTTGCCACGGTGGCGCGGAACAAGGAGCATCAGTTGCTTGTCGGCTTTGCCGCCGAGACAAACAACCTGGATGCCTACGCGATGGAAAAACTGCGCGGCAAAAACGCCGATTTCATCGTCGCCAACCTTATCGGCGGCCCCGCGGGCGCATTCGGGCGCGATGACAACACCGTCAAGGTGTTTACCCGTAACGGGGAGCCGCTTTCCCTCGGCCCCGCCCCGAAAACCGAGATCGCCGAACGGCTGATCGACCTGTTCTCCACCCGTCTGCCTTCCGGAGCCAACCGCAAATGAAACCCCGGCCGGATCCATTGGACAGCCTGATTGACCGCGTCGACGAACTGGATGCGGCCAGCCGCGCCAACCTGATCAGCCGCCTCGGGCGCGAGCGCCGCCTTCTCAACATGGTTGTGAACACGTTGCGGGAGGGCGTCCTTGTCGTCGAGTCCTCGGGGGTGCTGGAATTCGCCAATCCCTCCGCACGGGACATGCTCGGGATCCATGAGAGGGAAATCAACAAGTTGAGCCTCTGGCGGGCGGTGCCGGACCTGGCCCGCACCCTCAAGATGAGCAGCAAGGGTTACCTCGTCGAGGAGGCCAATGTCTCCCGCGAGCTCGAACTCACCTATCCGCAGCGGCGCACGGTCCGGCTTTACCTTGTCCCCATCGAGGAAACCCTCGAGGAGGTGCAGCTGGCCCGTTACGCCGTAATCCTCAGCGACATCACCGGCGAACGGGCCCGTACCCGCCAGGAAATCCGCGACGAGCGCGTGAAGTCGATCATCCAGCTCGCCGCCGGCGTGGCCCATGAACTGGGCAACCCCTTGAATTCCCTGAATATCCACCTCCAGTTGATGCGCCGTCAATTGCAGAAACTGGAATCCTCCAGCGGGACCGGGAAATTCGCCAAATCCCTTGAGATCTGTTCCGGGGAGGTCGAGCGTCTCGACAGCATCATCACCCATTTCCTGGAGGCGGTCCGGCCCCGCCAACCCGACCTGCGGGATCTGGACCTTGTCATCCCCCTCGAGGAGTCCATCGAGTTCCTCGGTGCGGAGCTCGAGGGGGCCGGCCACCGGGTGGACCTGGAGCTGGCCTCCAGCCTGCCGGTTGTCCAGGGCGACCGCGACCAGCTCAAGCAGGTCTTCTACAATGTCATCAAGAATGCCAGGCAGGCCATGAAATCCGGGGGCGTCATCAAAATCCGCGCCTTTGCCGACGATGAGTTCGTCTACATCCAGATCGGCGATACCGGAGAGGGAATCCCCCGGCAAAACCTCCGCAAGGTCTTCCAGCCCTATTATTCGACCAAAAAGGACGGGCATGGACTCGGCATGATGATCGTGGAACGGATCATGCAGGACCATGGCGGCCAGGTCGGCATCGACAGCCGGCCCGGGGTCGGGACCCTCGTCACCCTGCAATTTCCCCAGAAGCACCGGCGTATCCGCCTGCTCGAGGGGCGCTAGGAGAACCCCTTATTCCCTGCGCATGCTTCCGGTCTCGAGGAAGCGCTGATGGAGATTAAAGGCCCGGTTCAGGGATTGCGGCGTGTGGCCGCCGATCACATCCTTGAGGTACCCGGACAATTCATCCCGGTAATCGGGGTGGGAACAATTCTTCACGATCTCACGGGCCCTTGCCAGCGGATCCTTGCCCCGCAGGTCGGCGATCCCCTGTTCGGTCACCACCACCTGTACGGAATGCTCACTGTGGTCCAGATGGCTGCAAAGCGGGACAATGGGGCTGATCTTTCCGCCTTTGGCCGTGCTCGGACAGGTGAAAATCGAGATGTAGGCATTCCGGGTGAAGTCGCCGCTGCCCCCGATCCCGTTCATCATGTTGCTTCCCATTATGTGCGTGGAATTCACGTTGCCAAAGACGTCCACCTCGATCGCGGTGTTGATGGAAATGATCCCCAGCCGCCGCACCACTTCCGGATTGTTGGTGATCTCCTGCGGACGCAGCACCATCCGGCGCCGGAAAAAGTCCAGGTTGTTGTAGATTTTCTGCAGGATGGACGGACTGACGGTCAGGGAAGTGCCGCTGGCGAAGCTCAGGTTGCCGGCCTCCATGAGGGAGATGACGCTGTCCTGGATCACTTCGGAATACATCTCGAAACAGGGGATCTCGGGGTGTTCCCCCATGGCCCCCAGAACCGCGTTGGCGATGTTGCCCACCCCGCTCTGGATCGGAAGGAAGCTCCCGGGGATGCGGCCCGAACGGATTTCCCCGGCAAGGAAGTCCGCCACGTTCTGCCCGATCTTGTTGGTGATGGCATCGGGGTTCTTGAAGCCCCCGACCTCGTCCTCCTCGTCCGTGAAAACGATCCCCGCGATCTTGGACGGATCCACGCGCACCACTGCTTCCCCGCATCGTTGCCGGGTCGCGAAGATCGGGATCTCCCGGCGGTGCGGGGGATCGGCCGGTTCGAAAATATCGTGAAAGCCGTACAGTTCCGTGGGGTGATGGCTGTTGATTTCCAGAAGGATCTTGTCCGCGTGGTGCAGGAATGTGTTCGCCCCCCCGACGCTCGTGGTCAGGGTGATTTCCCCATCCGGGGTAACCTCCGCCGCCTCGACCACCGCCATATGCACTTTGCCCAGGAAACCATAGCGGACCCACTGTTGCAGCAGGGACAGGTGCATGTCGAAAAAGGCCGTCTTTCCGGCGTTGATCGATTTTCTCAGCGCCGGACTGGACTGGTACGGCGTCCGCCAGGCCACCGCTTCCGCTTCGGCCAGCGCCCCGTCCAGGGATTCCCCGGTCGAGGCCCCGGTGATGACCCCGATCTTGAAAGGCCTCCCCTCGGCATGCTCCGCCTTGGCCCGCTCCGCGATCGCCCGCGGAATCGCCTTGGCCGCCCCGGCGGGGGTGAATCCGCTGAATCCCACGGTTTGTCCGTCATGAATATGGTCCGCTGCTTCCTGGGCAGTCAGTTCTGGAAATGGCAATGGCATTTTGTATAAGTAAATCTAAATGGTTTAGGCCATGGTATTAGAGAAAATTCAATGCTGGTGGCAAGCCCCTTAACGAAAAAAACGGCACTCCGAGGAGTGCCGTTTGATCGAGTTGGCAAATGGGACCTTACTTGCTGCTGCCGGGCGGCGGTGGGGGGGGCTCGTCGGGCGGCGGTGGGGGGAGCTCCGATGGCGGAGGGCTGGATGGCGGAGCCGGGGGAGGACCGCTCGGGGGCGGTGGCGGCGGTTTCAGGTCGGGCGGAAGGCTCGGAGGAGGACCGGACGGAGGCGGCGGAATATTGACCACCTTGACCAGTTCCACATCGAAAATGAGGGTGTCACCCGGCTCGATGACACTGCCGGGGCGGGAGGGGCGGTCGCCGTATCCCAGCTCGGACGGAATGTAGAGCTTGGCTTTTCCGCCTTCCTTGAGCAGCTGCAGGCCTTCGGAGAAGCCGGGAACAACCCGGTTCACCATGAATTCGGCTTCCTCATTGGCATCGAACTGCCGGCCGTCGATCAGGACGCCTTTGTAATTGACGATGACGCGATCAGAGGCTCCGGGCGCGTCGCCGGTGCCTTCCTCGAGGATTTCATAGTACAGGCCGGAAGCGGTTTTGCGCACCCCTTCCTTGCCGTCCAAGGTCGCGAAGAAGGCAGCGGCCTCTTCCTTGTTGCTCGCGGCCACTTCTTCGGCACGCTTCTTTTCCTCCTCCTGGAAGGCCTGCATGCGCGTCATGTAAATCTGTTGTGCCTGCTGGATGGATTCCTGGAACCCTTCGGGCTCATCCTCCCCGCCGGCGGCAAGGCGCATCCCCTCGAAGAGCTGGTCCAGCTCCTCGCCGGAGAAACCAATGTTCAACCTCAACTGGGACCCCATGGCATACCCCATGGCAACGAAAGCATCGGAATGGTCGGCCGGAGCCGGTTCGACACTTTCCTCCTGGGCCACCAGGGGGGCCGTTGCCAGAAGGGACGCAACCGAGGCCGCCAGAAACGGTACGGGTCGCATATACGATCTTTTTGTCATAGAACGTTTTTTGATACAGACCTTTGCCAATGGGTCAATTCCCGATTCTCAAAACTGGTTTTCGCGGAACCGGTGAACGGTGAAAAGAAAACTGGCCCTTGGCGGATATTCCGGTTTCGTTTCCTGACCATGCCGAAGCAGAGTTTTCCCGATCGACTGTGGGCCTCCATTTCGGAGGACCTGTACCCGGCCATTCTTGCCCATCCCTTTCTGACGGGCCTGACCAACGGCAAACTGCCGGAAGAGGCGTTTTTCCATTACGTCCGGCAGGATTCCGCCTATCTGGAATCCTTTGGCCGGGGCCTTGCCCTGCTGGCTGCCAGGGCCGACCGTTCCGAGGATTTCATGATGTTCTGCGAGCATGCGCGCATGACCCTCGTGGTGGAAAAAGCCCTCCACAGCGAGTTTCTCGCCGGCAAACCGGACCTCCCGCCCCCCCCGGAGTGGAACCAAATGGCTCCGACCGCCCTGTTGTACGCTTCCTACCTGATCCGGGTCGCCCACGAGCGGCCCTTTCATGAGGGGGTGGCCGCTTTTCTTCCCTGTTACTGGATCTATCGCCGGGTTGGACAGCATCTCGTCCGGGAAGGGTCCCCACATCCCCTCTACCAGAAATGGATCGACACCTACAGTGGGGAGGAATTCGGGGAGGTGGTCCGGCAGATCCTTGAGCTCGTGGAACGCCTGGCGGATGGATTGGCCGAGCCCGACAAGGAGCGCATGATCCGGCACTTCCGCCGGACCAGCCAACTGGAATATCTCTTCTGGGACATGGGGTACCGCCGGGAGGATTGGCCCTTCCGCAAGGGCCGATCCTGAAAACAAAGCCACCCGGTCGCCCGGGTGGCTTTTGGGCAGATAAATCATGCCCTGTCTCTGTCGCTGTCTTAACTCTGGGCGTTGCCGCCCATTGGCCTATCGCTTGCCAAATTTATGGGCCTATAATTTTTAACGGATCCGGAAGGCTCAAGCAAAATTCGCATACGCTGCATCTTTTTTTTACAATACGGTGAAAATTGTAAATCCCGTACCTGATGGATATAATCGGGAGCGCTTGCGGGGGTTCTTAGGTGGGTCAAGGCTGGGGAGTTTCGGTATTGCGCAGTTGTCTGCGCTTCTCGTCGAGGGATTCGCGCATCCGGGCAAAGACCTCGTCGCGTTTACTGGCGAAGGCCCGGGTATGTTCCATCAGGAGATCCCGGCTTTCGTCTGGGGAGAGGATGGGGAGGCGGGAGCGAATCCGTTCCCGTTCCTCTTCGGAGGCGGCGAGCCAGAACTGGGAAAAGTCCGGGCGGGAACGGTCCGGAAGGAAGCGTGCGAGGGTCTCGATTTCCTGTTTCAGTTCCGGGGTGGCGCGGGTGATCTGGCTGAGCCGGATGCGCATGGCTTCGCGTTCCTCCGGCGACATTTTCTCAATGAACTCGATGGTCTGGCGGAGGCGGCTGAGTTTCCCGGGGGACATGGAGAGGAGCTCCTCGAGTTGCTGGAGCTGGCCGTAGAGTTCGGCCGGATCCGGCAGGTCCGGGGGCGGGGTCGGGGGAGGGCGGTTCAGGACCTCGGGCGGGAGCGGGGGCGGTTTGGGCAGGTTGGGGGGCGGGGATTCAGCTTGTGCGAAAAGCATGCCCGGCATCGCGAGGAAGAACAGGGCCAGCTGAAAGAGCGGTTTCCGCTGAGAGCCCATAAGGATCAGTCAAAAAGAAAGGCCAGGTCCTCAATCGCGTCAAGATTGCCAAGATGGGTGCCGCCCTGCAGATTTGCCGCGAGGGCCATGATCCGGGTGGTTTCCGCATCCGCTGAGGAGAGGGATTCCTCCAGCCGGGCGAGGCCGGTTTCGGGCAATTTGGTGCCGGCGGGGGAGGGGGCGCGGGTCTGGAAACTGAGGAAAGCCAGGGCCAGGGTGGCGGCGGCGGCCAGCGGAGCCAGCCGGCGGACCCACAGTCGGTCCCGTTGCTCCGCACGCATTTTCCGCCGGATTCTGGCGGCCATCCATGGGTTGCCGAGGCTGGGATCCGGCTGGAGCAGTCCATCCAGGACGCGATCGATCCCATCTTCCCCCGCCTCCACGCGCTGGCGGACCCGGCTCAGGAGCCCGGCCGGGGCCTTCATCGGCTTGCGGCTCAACCAGGCTTCAAAGCGGGCGAGTTGTTGTTCCTGTCTGGATGCGTCCATGGATCCTTTCCTTAGGGTTAAACCAAATCCTTGAGTTCTTGTTTCAAGAATTGTCGTGCCCGGAAAATCCATGTCTTCACGGCGCTCTCGTGGGCATTCATGATATCGGCGATTTCCCGGTAACTGAGTTCCTGTTGTTTGAGCAGGAGAATGGCGGTTCGCTGGTTTTCGGGGAGTTTATGGAGAGCCTCCTCGAAGGCTTCCTCCAGTTCCCGGTACAGGATGTGATCCTCCTCGCTGGCGACGGCATGGAGGTCGGCCGGATCCCTGGAATCAAGGGGCTTGCGCTGGCTGCGCCGGAATTCATTGATGAGGAGCCTGCGCGCGATCTGGAAGAGAAAGGTTGTGAACTTGGCCCGCGGTTCATAGCCCGGGGCGGCCCGGTACAGCCGGATAAACACCATCTGGGTCAGGTCCTCGGCCTGTTCATGGGAGGACAGGGAGCGGTAAAAAAAGTTGATCAGGGGAGTCTGCCAGCGTTCAACCAGTTGGTCAAAGGCTGCCTCGTTTCCATTCCGCAACTGAAGCATCAGGCCGACGCTCGGATCGTCATTGCCTGGATCCTCATTTGCCATGGACGCATTTTCTCAGTCGCATAGGATGATTAGAACGCCGTTGAACGGGCAAGGTTTCAAGGGAAAAGCGGCGGACAGGCGGGAGTGCGAAAATGGGCAAGGCCTTCTTGCCATGGGGCCCAACATGGTTTTACCTTCCCGGCATGTCGACATTCGGGCGTGTTGTTCTCCTTCTTGCCCTGACCCTGCTGGCGGCCATTGGCCATGGATTGTATCTTGGACCGGTCCCGGAGGAAGCGGCACTGGATTCATGGTCGGTCAGCCTGGAAGCCGCCCGGGGCCTTCCGAATCCCTTGTGGGTGGACAGCCGCCCGGAAAGCGCCTACGCGACCGCCCATCTTCCGGGGGCCATCCGGCTGGATTTTGACAACTGGGACCAGGCACTGGGGGACCTGCTGCTGGAATGGGATCCCGACCGGTCGGTGATCGTTTATTGCTCCGGCAATGGCTGTGAGAGCAGCCAGGCGATTGCGGCACGGTTGCGCGAGGAGCTGGGCGTGGACTCCATCTTCTGGCTGGAGGGCGGCTGGAGCAAACTGAGGCATGGGGATCACGCCTTGTGATGAAGCGCTGGATCATCCTTTTGCCACCCGTCCTCCTGGGAGGATTCTTCGTGATTTCCGGTGGTTTGAAGCTGGCGGCACCGGAAGAGTTTTACCGTGCGGTGCTCCGCTACCGGATGATGGAGGGAGAAGCCGCATGGGCGGTTGCCCTGCTCATCCCTTGGCTGGAGGTCCTCGCGGGCGGTTTCCTTTTCCTGCGGGCATGGCGCAAGGCTTCCGCCCTGGTCATCCTGGCCCTGCTCTTTGTATTTGAAGCAATTCTCGCCAGCGCCTTTCTTCGCGGGCTGGACATCGAATGCGGCTGTCTCGGTTCGGGCGGGGGAACCTCCGTGGGGATGGCCTTTGTCCGAAACCTTTTCCTGATAGCCGCCGGGTTAACCATTCTCCGGACGGACCATACCAGCGATGAAGCTGCCCCCTGATTTCACCAGCGAGGAACGGCTGGCGGCGCAATGGCTGCACCGCATGGGCAAGGGGGACATCCCGGCCCTGGATGCCCTCTATGGGTTGTACCACAGGCCCCTGCTTCATCTTTTTTCCGTCATCCTGAAGGACGACTTTGCCGCGGAGGAGGTCCTGCAGGATACCTTCGTCCGGGTGTACCGGGCCGCGG
>JBNGDP010000055.1:0-10064 GCA_049975345.1 Oceanipulchritudo sp.
CCCCTGCCCGACCCGCCGCCCGCGCGAATGCCGCCCCGATGCCCCGGTTGGCACCCGTGATCAGAACGCGTCTCCCTTTCCAGCCCTTCATCTCTCGCATTTCCGGATGGATTTGGCCCCGCAATGTCGGCACCGGAACACATTTGGTTGACGCTGAACTGGATTCATATTTGAAATGCTTTATTCCTTAATTGAAATGTCAAATAGTATCCCCTCATTGGAGCGCAGCTGCCGGCTGCTGGAAACGGTTCTGCGGGAGCCGACCAGAAACCGCCATCCGGAGTTGGCACAGGTTGTGGGAATGTCGGCCACCACCTGTTACCGGGCGTTGAAGACCTTTGAAACAGCTGGATGGCTGCGGTTGGAAGGGGATCTTTGGCAGGTCGGCGAACGGTTCCGCGGATTGTGCCGAACGGTGAATGGCCCTGATACGTTGGAAAGCCGCGTGGAACAGGAGCTGCACCGCCTGGCGGCACAAACCGGGCTGAGCGCCAAATATTCGGTGCGGAATGGGGATGAGGCCGTGACGCGGCTGCGGGTTTCCGGAAGCGGTGAATTTGCCTTGGCCAGCCGTATTGGAGCCACCTTCCCTCTGGGAGTGGGATCCTCAGGAGCGGTCCTGATGATGGAAGCGGGGCAGAAGGAACTGGCAAGGGTGGAAAGCTTGCTGCCAAATGGGGCAACCGCTGTGAGCGCCTTTCGCAGGCGCGTACGCCAAGCCCGGTCGAAAGGCTGGTGCCGGGACCGCGGCAGTCATCATCCCTCCGTGCACAGCTTGTCAGCACCTGTCCGGAATGGCACGGGACAACTGGCCGGTGCGCTGAGCCTGATCGGTTTGCCGGAACAATTCATTGCGGAGGATACCTTGCGGGACGCCTTGCTGGACAGCGTGCGGCGCGTACAGGAGGAGGCATGAAGGCGGCTGAGTATTTCCGGCATGACGAACTGGAGCTGGCGCGACTGATGCGGCAGCTCGGTGTCGAGGCAGGCGTGTTGCGGTGCCCTGAATCAGCGGATGGAACACGAACAGATGAAAAAACGCTCCGGCGGCTGAAACAGGCGTTCGCCGGTGAAGGCGTGTCGATTCAGGTGATCGAACCCGTGCCAAACGATATCCACGAACCGATCAAGCAGGGCCTGCCCGGCCGCGACGCCGCTATTGAACGGCTGCACGATCTGATCCGGACGATGGGCCGGCTGGACATATCAACCCTGTGCTATAACTTCATGGCCCGGTACGGATGGACCCGGAACAACACCGAGTATCCCGCCCGGGGCGGCGCGCGGGTCTCGTCCTTTGACCGGTCACAACTGCCGCCCGAACCCGCGGAACCGGACTTGACCGAAGAACAGCTGTGGGAAAATTACCGATACTTCCTGCGAGCCGTGCTGCCGGTTGCGGAGGAAGCGGGGGTCACGCTGGCGCTTCATCCGGACGATCCGCCCGTGTCGCCCCTGCGCGGCGTGGGGCGGATTTTCACCTCGATTGCGGCCTTCGACCGGGCGCTGGCGATGTCCGGTTCCCCTTTTCATGCCGTGACGTTCTGCCAGGGAACTTTCCGCCTTATGGGGCAGCCGCTTCCCGACTTGATCCGGCATTTTGGCATGCGGATCGCCTATGTTCACGTGCGCGACACGAAAGGCGTTCCCGAACGCTTTCATGAATGTTTCCACGACGACGGCCCCACCGACATGGTGGAGGTGTTTGAAACGTACCGGAAAATTGGATACGACGGGTACTATCGCCCGGACCATGTGCCGACCCTTGAGGGCGAGTCCAATGAACGGCCGGGCTATGCGCGGCTGGGACGGCTCTTCGCGGTCGGCTACCTGCGCGGAATCCAGACCGGCATTGAGCAACGACCCAAGCACTTACCATGAGTATTGATACCTACAAAAAAGAAGTCGGGATGATGAATCTCGAAGCGCTCATCAAGAGCCGGGAGGCGGTGAGCACCGAACCGTTTCCCATTCCGGAAGAGGAGCTCCTGGCCCGGTACGAGCAACTCTACACCGGAGCGGTGAACGATGTCATGCGTGAATTCTGCCTGCTGGACCAGGCCCTGCCCGGCCATATTCTCCCCCTGCGGGAGTACCACACGGTTGCCGGATTCGCCTTCACGGTGAAGAGCGCCCCGAATTGCAGGATCACCGGCGAGATGGAGTACCGTACCCGGATGCTGGACGACCTGGGCGCAAACGCTTTCGTGGTGTGGGATACTTCCGGGGATGAGAAAGCCACCCTCTGGGGCGGCGTCATGACCGCGACCGCCAAAGGCATGGGCGTCAAGGCGGCCTGTATCGACGGAGGCATCCGCGATACCCACCAGATCCTCGAAGCGGATTTTCCGGTTTTCTACAAATACCGCATCTCCAACGGATCGCTGGGCCGCTGCCTCATTACCCATTACCAGATTCCCGTCAAAATCGGCGACGTCGACGTGCGGCCGGGCGACGTGGTCCTCGGCGACATCGACGGGGTGCTGGTGGTCCCCCGTAAGATCGCCTATGACGTGCTGGTCCGGGCGGAGGAGATCAAAGCCAATGAGAAGAAGATTTTCGGCTGGGTCGCCGAGGGACAAAGCATCCACGATATCACCGAAAAAGGCGGTTACTTCTGATGAGGCCATTTTTCAGGGGAATGAATTTCGGGTTTTACGCCCCGAGGGGCTTTTACCGGAGTGAAGCGGCTTTACAGGCGGTGCAGGGCATGAAGGCCCTCAATGTTGAGTGGGTCTGCCTGATCGCCACGGTGTTCCAGAAGCACTTCGCAGCTGACGACCAAGGTCCCGATCCGGAGCGCTCGCCTTCGGATGACGATCTGCGTTTCATGATCGACCACCTGCACGCCGAGGGCTTGAAGGTGCAGCTGCGGCCCATGCTGGAGGGCCTCGACGGGACCCAGCGCCTGCACGTCTGGTTTCCGGAAGATATCGTAATCTATCCGGACCGTCCGGTCCGATATGCTTCACGCTGGTTCGAGGCCATGCGGCGACGCACGCGTCGCTATGCCTCCCTCGCCGAGGAAACAGGCTGTGAGGCCTACGGGCTGGACAGTGAACTGGACCGCATCGTGCACTTCAACCAGGAATGGAAAGCGGTCGTGGCCGAAGCCAGGGAGGTTTACGCAGGCCATCTCACCTCCTGTCACACCGCCGTGGCGGATTTCCCGCGGCAACTGGCGAACCCCAACCACTGGTGGTACGACCTCGATTCCCTGGGGACCAGCTTTTATTCGCCCGCCGCGCGCGAGCCCGGAGCGGATAAAGCGGCAATGCTGCGCACCCTTGCCACGGAGCGGGACCGGCACCGCAAGATTGCCGGAACATACGGCAAGCCCTATTATTTCGGTGAATGCGGTTGCTGCTCAACCGCCGGCGCCACGGCCAAGCCATGGGGCTGGGACAACCCCGGAGGCTATGATGGAGAGGAACAGGCCCGATACCTCGATGCCGTCCTGAAGACCTTTTGTAACGAGCTGTGGTGGGCCGGATTGTACTGGTGGAAATGGGATGAACACAACGAGCGGGCCCAGTTCAAGGACGATCCCCGGGGTGACAAAGGATTCACAATCGATGGGAAACCAGCCGCGGCGGTAATGAAAACGTGGTTTTTGTAGCGGGGTCGGACCAGCGCAACCACATACTGTTCAGTGTGATAGCCAAATTTAACTACCGTATATACCCTTAAAAGGCTGTTTTGTGCCCTTGAAAAATCGCTCTAAGGCTTCCGGCATAAATGAATGCCACGTGCAAACCGTTATCATCTCCCCGGCCTTATCTGCCATATCACACACCGCTGCCACAACCGGGACTTCCTATTAAAGTTCAAAAAGGGCCGCGACCGTTACCGCCACTGGCTATGGGAAGCGCATGCGCTACGGGCTCTGCCTGCTCAACTACATGTTCACAAGCAATCACATCCACTTGATTGCTTATGATAACGGCGATTGTGGGGTCATTGAGCAATCCATGCAGCTGGCCCAAGGCAGGATTGCCCAGGAATTCAGGAATTCATTTTCCGGACCCATCGCCAGGGCTCCTTCTGGCAGGATCGGTATCATGCCACTGCCGTTCAATCCCATCGGCATCCGCGGCGCTGCATGTCCTACGTCGATATGAATATGGTCAGGGCGGGCGTGGTGGCACACCCCGCTGAACTGAATGGCTTTCGCCGGGTACCATGAAATCCAGACCCGCCCGCGCGGTATCCCCTGCTTGATTTGGACCGGTGCATGGAGTTGCTTGGACTTTCAAACTACAAAGAACTTACCCAGTGGAAAAAGGAGCAGATCCAGGAGTCACTTGAAAAAACTCAAAACCGGGAGGAGTGCTGGACATCCGCAGTCGCTGTCGGGGACCGCCCTTTCCTGAATGAAGTGGCCAGCCGTTTGGGACTTCGGGCGCAACATCGCGATATCGTTGAAAAAGATTCGGGGTGTGCTCTGATGGAACCCCCGGGAGCTTACAGCTTCAATTCAATGGCGAAAAGATGGGTTTAAGGTAATTTTTATCCATTTTTTATATATTAACCTTCTGTCCATCAATCAGTTACGCTGGTCCGACCCCAAACTATCGACGCGGAAAAACTTCCGCCCGGATCCAAACGGATAATCTCCGGTAAATGTAATGGGAGCGTCGCTACCGATTGCCTGCTGTTCGGAGACGGGCGTCCAGGGCCCCTGGAGGGAATGGGCCTCCTCAAGCTGGTAGGACATGCCGGCTTCACCGAAGAAGCCGATGTCTATTTCCGTTCCGTGGAAGGTGAGATCCGTGAGGAGGGGCGCGGTAACGACAACGGAGCTGCCGCAATTGGCGGCAAGCTGGTCGAGGCCGGCGGGAACAATGGTACCGGAGGTGATAAAGAGCTTGTCAAAGCGGGCTCCCTGCTCGCGGATGGCGATGCGCATGATATGCGGCCCGGCCTCGAGGCCGGTGTAGGTCTCCACGGACCACCAGTCCCAGACGGTGCAGCAGAAGCTGAAGGAGTAAAACCAGTCATCGTCCATGGCGAAGTGCATGCTGTCATTGCCGCCGCCCGCGCCATAGGCGTAGGCCCACACCTTGTAGTTCGCGGTAAAGGGGGCCTCGAAGGGGAACTCAATCACATTCTCCGCCGGTGGGGGGCGTGTGGAATCGCCGACAAGGGCCTCGAGGTACTGTCCGTTCGAAGCGGCGGGATCGTCGATAACGGCCCACCGGTCGCTTGAAATCGCGTCCCCGCATTCCGCTTCAAAGTACATGATGAAGATCTGGTCGAGGGTGCGGACGGAAAGGGGGCCGGCATGGGTGGAGGCATGCCCCTCGTTGAATGCCAGCATGCGGTATTCGTAGCCGGTATCGGTGGTGAGACCGGTGTCCGTCCAATCGGTGGTATTGGGCGGCGCGATGGCGACAAGGTTCCATTGTGTCTCCCCGGCCAGCCGGCGCTCGATCCGAAAACCCAGCTCGCCGTCTGAAACATCGGTCCACCTCAGGAGGATCTCGGTTTCCGAAGCGGCGACAGCCTGGAAATCAGCAGGGCCGGCGGGCGGCCCGTCGGAAACGCCGATCGTGTGGACGCGCCGGTGTGTTTTACCGTCGGCGTCAATGACGGTCAAAGTGACGCGGTACTGTCCGGCAACGGAAAAGGCGTGCTGGACGGCGATCCCGGTATCCACATTTCCATCACCAAAGTCCCAGCTATAGCCGGTGATGCCCGCGCTGCCGGGCACCGAGGGACTGGCATCAAAAGTGAAAACCTGGCCGGTCTGCCCGATCGCATCCGGAGCGATATCAAAGGTGGCAACGTCCTCAATCGGGGAAACCGTGTCGGGGGAAATGGTAAAGACGGCATAGGGCGCACCGTCGGGATGCTGGCGCAGATCATAGGCATAGATGGCGTCATTGCCGCGGAAGAAAATCCTTCCGTCGACGATCGGGGTCGTCCATGGTACGGAGTAGCCGGTTGCCGGTGGATGCAGCGGATACCACTGCCCGATCAAGGAAAGGTCCGTGCTGTAAACCAGCGGATAGGTTGTTCCGTGCTGCTCGTCGTTCGCGATGAAGACAAGGTTGTCGCTCGCATACTGGGTCGTTTCCTGAATGCCGCCAACATCACTCAAGCGCTCATAGTGGACCGCTCCCGAAGGCAGATCAACGGCGATGTCATGGACGGCCCCACCGGGGGACTTGAGCGCCCGCAGCCAACCCTTGCCTCCGGAGGCGAAAGCGCCGCCGCCGGGTGCCATCGCGCCGACGGTCGGGGATGCGATCCATTCAGTGCCGAGGTTCCATCGCTCCGTCATGCCCGAACCGCCCAGCTCGAAGCAGGCCCATGTGGCTGATCCGTTTCCGGCATCAACAGGCAGGAAAAGGAGGTCACCGGGATTCACATGCAGCTCCCTGGAAAGGCTGCCCAAGCCCCCCACCATCCACACCTCCGTACCGTCCTGCGGATCAAGACACCGCAGGGTGGAATCAAATTGGATGCCCGGATCGCCCTCGCTCAGGACAAGTACATATTCCCGGCCGCCGTGTACCCAGACCGCGGGCGTGCCCATCTTTCCGTTGATCCCTGTCCGGGTCCACTTCAGGGATCCCGTGGAGGTGTCAAAGCCGTGCACGTTCGGGCTCTCTTCCAGCCCGCAGGCCAGGAGCACATCCTCGGCAACATTCAGGCTGTGGCCGCCTCCACGCCCATCCAGCGGGAGGCCTCCCGATACCGAACCGGCCGCCCGGGCGTTGCTGAGGAATGTATCGATGCCGCCCATACCCGGCAGTCTCGCAGTCCAGAGCACCGCCCCGGTCCGCGCGTCGAGCGCGTCAAGGTGACCGATTGAGCCGATCGCGTAAAGCACGCCATCCCTGTAGGCACAGGTCATCCCCTGCGCCTGTGACTTGTGGATCGGCCAGATCATGCCGCGCAGGGGAAAAACCCGCTTCCATGCCGTCTCGCCCGTCCGCGCGTCCATGGCCACCACGACATCGTCGGCCTCGATCCGATTCCACGGCTCCACCCACGGCTGGCGGCTGGTGTCGTTGTAAAGAATCTCACCGCCCGGCACGTAGTAGTTGATGAATACCAGACCTTCCGCGACAACCGGCCCGGAAGAGCCACCCTGCGGGTGAAATTGGAGCCAGTCGCCGGCAGCGCCGCCCGCCGCACCTGCCGCGATCATTTCCTCCGAAATCCATGCCATGCGGAAATCGGGTATCCGCTCAAGCAGCACGGCGCCGTGCGGGGTGGCCGTGCTGTTGCCCACTGGCCCGGTCATGCGGGGCCAGTTGATTCCCGCGGGAATGTCCTGCTCGGTTTTCTGCCGGCTATCAAGATAGCGCGTTCCCCGTGCCGTGAAGGCCTGCCCGTCGATTTCCACCGTTCCTGCAAGGGCATCCCCGACAATCGCAAGGTCGACCAGCACTCCAAGGGAATCGGCGGCATTGTTGTTTGAGGTCAGCGCCGCCGTACCGCTTATGGAAGTGGGACCGACCGTGATGGAAAGGCTCCGGTACCCGGTCGGAACCTGAAGATGGGCGGCAGGATTTGCGATCGCAAGGTAGTGGCTCTGCCCCGCAAACGGATTGCTGCCGCGCGTGAGGAGAACCCGGCTGACACTGCCATCCTTCACCGTGATGCGGAGCATTTCGTTCGCGAAGGGATTGGTCAGCTTGTCCCCATCGTCCACTTCAATCTCGTAATAGTCGTAGGCACCAAACGCGGCCGAAGCAACAAGCAGGGCCGCGAGTAAACCTGTTTTGAGAACTATCCGGGCAGGGTTCATATGCTTTATCGGGGATTTGGAACTGAAGAGGTTCTCACCGCTTCGACGCAAAACGATAAGGTTTCAATCCATGACATGGGGACTTTTGTACTCTCTAGGAGTATATCCCGTTCCCTCCACCCCGGCAATGCCACAATATGGCTGATCTGTCATGATCTGCGACAACCCTGAATCGACAACCCTGAATCAGGGTACACCAAGGGAGGCATCAAAAGATGTCGCAAATTGCGTCAAGCTGACCGCGCATCGGTATTGGGGGAATCCGAAAATTCCCCTAAAGTGAAGAAATGAAACCTCATACCCTCTTCACCCCGACTGTCCTGCTTGCCTTGTCCTGCGCTGTCGCCGCCGCGCAGCCCACCGACAATCCCGCGAAAACCCAATACGGAGACGGCCAATACCCCGTCTGGACCGACACCATCAACTGGGCCAACGTCGTTGACGTGACCAGCGACCCCGGCCTGGCAACGAAGGCCGTTGCGAACGATCCCTCCGCCGGGGCGCAAAACCTTGCCGCCTTCAATGAGGCGGTGGACGACCTGCATGCCGCGGGCGGGGGCGTCATGTTCTGGCCGGCCGGCACGTATCATTTCACCTTGCCGGATGCCGGATACGGGCCCGGGATCGGCCCCAACAGCCGCGGCCTCATGCTCAAGCAAGGGGTTGTGGTCCGCGGGGACGGGCTGGTCGGCGAAAACGCCATCATCCGCGACCCGGACAACGCCAAGCTGGTCGGGCACGACCTCCAGCCCAGCACCACCTTCGTGTTCCCGTTCCAGAAGCGCGGAACCGTTCCCGCCGGCGCCACCGGGGTCGACGGTGAGCCTGCCGGGACCGAACATGCGGCGGGCTGGGCCCCCACCGACTGGAGCTTCATCGGCCTGTCCGCGGAGGGCCAGCCCAGGGGCGTGTCCGACGTCGACAACGTCGGCGTGGTCAACGTCGCCCTCTATGGCGGGACGATCGTCTTTGGATTTGACTCCGAATGGGCCACCCACATGGGTGCCGACGGCGTCAAGTGGGAAGGCAACCTGTTCAAGGTCGACTGGCCGGAGGGATCCGCCGCCACCAGCGGTGACTGGATCAACCGTGTCCCCAATGGCGAACATTACGGCGACCTGATCAACGGGCGCACCGGCTGGACCAAGCCGGTCTGGGCCGGCTCCGGCCGCCTCGTGCTGAATACCAAAATGATCAATGGGGCTCCGTGGATGGATTTCATCTATGCCGACCGTCGCGGTGCGTCCACCACGCAAACCGTTAAGGAGGCTTTCGCTCATTATCGTTTCGCTGGACGCATCATTGCCTACGGCAGCAATATCTTCATCGCCAATAACGTCCTCGCCAAGCCGACGAGGAACTTTGTCCATGACCAGATTCAGGACGCCGGTATGCGGACGGTCCTCTTCGACTATGCCAATCATCTGGGAATCGACATCAACAAAAGCCTGCTCGGCGGCAACCAGGCCAGCGCCACCGTTCAGGATCTGAATGGACAGGGCTACTTCGCCGACAACATCGTGGTCCGCGACAACTGGGTCTTCTGCCGGGGCAACAAGGGCTTTGAGATTTCCGGCCAGTATGTGGTCATCCAGAACAACCACAACGAGCGCTACGTGGCCTCCAACTGGTTCCCGCCGAATTACATCACCAATCCGGAGGCCTATCCGGGCGGCCCCTTCATCGCGCCGCAGGGCGTGCCGATCGCATTGTCCGGCACCGATGTCAACCTGACCTTCGACACCGTCACCGGCCAGAAGTACGAGGTCATGGTTTCCTATGACGGCATGCAGACCTGGTTCCCGAAGCCGGGAACCCCGGTCACGGGCTCCGGCTCGCCCGAAACCGTCTCCCATGCCGGTGCCGCCCCGCTAAGCGGCGACAAGGTCTTTTATCGCGTGCGCGCCTTTGACGATGTCGACATCGATGCGGGCGGCATCTCCTTTGACGGATTCCGCTGGCAATCCAGCGAGACCTCATCGGACTACCTGTCCCGCGGCTACGACCTCGGCGGCATGGACGTGTGGGTCGACCAATGCACGGTCATCAACACAGGCTCGCGCGGCAATGACGGCGAGGCCATCCTTGGCCAGCGCCTTAACAATATCGAGGTGCTCTCATGGGCCATCACCAACAGCGAATTCGGCCCGCAGCTCATCGACACCTTCAGCTCGAGCAGCGGCGGCGCCAACGCCGGGTACATCGGCCCCTACGACATGCACGTATGCGGGCTGTTCCTGACCGGGAACACAGGCCCGGGTGCCATCGGTTTCATCAAGCCCGAAAGCAATTACATGCTCGA
>JBNGDP010000055.1:10164-23095 GCA_049975345.1 Oceanipulchritudo sp.
TTCCTCGCCGCCGATTCCATGGATGTGGACTACCGCGTGGTCGCCATCAATCAGGACGGCGCACCCGCCGGGGTCACCGCCAACCAGGGCGTCAGCAACGTGGAATCCTTCCCGGCTCCCTGATAAATGACCGCATCACAACCAACCCCGCCAAGGCAGCCGAACTCGAATCTTTGTACAACAACTGGAAAAACGGGCTCTAGCGCTCCCCGTGTTTCTGGACCCGGCCCATGAGATTCATACGGGAAATCCTATCGGAAGTACGGAATCCGACCGGTCCCGGAGAAATGAACACCTTGCTGGCCGCGGGTGACTTCAATGGCGATGGCTATGTGGATCTCGCTGTTTCGGGACGCCACGGATCCATGGTCTGGTTGGAAAATCCGGGCGACGGGGAACCGTCGGGGAACTGGAAGCGCCACTTTCTCGCACCGGCAGAAGCCATGGAATGCGGCGGCACAGCCTTTCCGGTGCGGGGCAGGCAGGGATACGCGGACCTGGTCAACGGCAATGACGGCAGTGGCGATGCGGTCTTCTGGTGGGCGAACCCCGGCCATGACGGGCCATGGGAAAGGCATTTGATCGCCCGGACGGGGTGTAACCAAATCCACGATACCGCGGTCGGCCAGGTAGACGGTGTGACTCGACTGTTCTTCACCAATCAAAAGGGCGAGGGAGGCGGGCGCCTCTGGACTGTTCCCCTCCCGGACAATCCTTTTGTTTCCCCATGGGCGGAGCTTGAACTGGTGGCCGACAATCTCTGGGACCCGAATCCATACAAACCGGCATGGTTTCCGGACGGAAAACAGGGGGTCGAGGGGCTCGCCATCGGGGATGTCGACGGCGATGGCTGTAATGAAGTCGTATGCGGTTCGCGGTGGATAAAGCGCTCCCGGAACGGTCAATGGCTCCTCCACCAGTTCACGGAAGGCTACGTTACCACAAAGGTCCAGATCGCGGATCTCGACGGGGATGGGCAAAATGAAATTATCCTGGCCGAGGGAGATGCCACCCTGATGGGGTTTCCTGAAGGCTGTAAATGCGCCTGGTTCAAACCGGCAAGCCCGACAAGGATCACCGACCTGTGGGTGGAACACCGCATCATGGAGGGTCTCCTCGATGCCCATACCCTGAAGGCGGGCCCCATCACCGGAAATGGCCAAACCGACCTGCTTCTCGGCGAGATCGGCCAAATCAACCGGGAAACCGGCACTTACACTGGACACCTTCCCAGGCTCTGGGTCCTCGTAAACAACGGACTTGGAAAATTCACGCCCCATCTTGTCGATGAGGGAACGGGCGTTCATGATTCCGCCCTGCTCGATCTCCGCAATTCTGGCTGCTTGGATATCGTCATGAAGCCGCTACACGGCCCCGACAAGTGGAACGTCATTGCTCTGTACAGCAGGGTGGGGTCGGACCGGCGCAAGTAGGTGCTGTTCAAGGAATTAGACGAAGTCAAGCAGCCTCTACGCCCTTTAAAGACTGTTTTTGCACCTTGAAAACTCGCTCTAAGCCTTCTGCTTCGTCAACATGCCAAGAGCGAACCGTTATCATATCCCCGGATTAATCTGGCACATCACGCACCGATGCCACAATCGGGACTTTCTTTTCAAGTTCCGCAAAGACCGTGAACGCTATCGCCACTGGCTTCTGGAAGCTCGCAAACGGTACGGCCTTTGCCTGCTCAATTACATCATTACCAGCAATCACATCCATCTGATCGTTTATGACAAAGGCGATTCCGATGTCATTGAGCGCTCCATGCAACTGACACAAGGGAGGATCGCCCAGGAATACAATGCCCGCAAACGTCGTCTTGGTGCCTTCTGGCAGGATCGCTACCACGCCACCGCCGTTCAATCCAACCGCCACCTTTGGCGCTGTATGACGTATGTTGACATGAATATGGTCAGGGCCGGCGTGGTGGCCCACCCCGCGCAATGGCCATCCGCCGGATTCCACGAAATACAGAAACCTCCCGCCAGGTACCGGCTTCTCGACCTTGAAATGTGCATGGAGGTACTGCGTATCCCCACCCAGGAACAACTCGCCCTGTGGCAACAGGAGCAGATCCATGAGTCACTCAAAAAACCTCAACAGCGGGAAGATTGCTGGACCTCCGCCATCGCGGTCGGGGACCAGCCCTTCCTGACAGAAGTGGCCAGCCGGTTGGGCATGCGTGCATGCCACTGCGAAATCATTGAGCAGGCCGCCGGATGTGTGCTACAGGAGATCCCGGGTGCTTACAGCCTGAATTTGCGGGCATAAAACGGGGTCTAAGAGGGTGCATCTAGCCAAATTCAAAGCAAAGTCCTTACCCATCAAGCCGTTACGGTGGTCCGACCCCGCATTCTAGTTTTACGATTGACATACGGTTTATCGACAACCGCGATTGCCGGTTGCCGCACAAATGAACCAGCATTCCTCTCCCGCACAAGCAACCCACGGTGGACGCGCAGCACGCGAAGGCGCCGGGCCGCTCTGGAAATTCACCGAACGCAACGACGGTTCATTCACCGTACCCGAGCCGGCCTGCATCTCGCGGCTTTACTTCCCACTGATGAACGAGGGCGGCATGAAAAGCTACGTCACCCCCGACCTCAAGGGCGACATCTGCACGGATTTCCATCACTACCTGACCAATCCCCAGGTAACCGAGGAACTGCACCGCAACAGTTCCGGCCGCAACTTCTGGCTCCATGCCGAGGGCTTTGATCCATGGTCAGTCTGCGGCGCCAGCGTCTTCCAGAAAGGGGAACTGTGGAGCCAAGAGCGGGCTGAAAGCAGTGAAATGGAGGCCAGTCCGGGCTGGTTCCGCCTGCGCCGCAGGGACCCGCGCCGCGGCATCGAAGCGGAAACAACGCTCATCGTTCCCGAGGGGAGTGACCCGGTCGAACTGATGCGCGTGACCGTCCGCAACACTGGCGAGGAGCCGCTGCGGCTGACCCCGTTCGCCGCCCTGCCCCTCTATGGGCGCTCGGCCGACCACTTCCGCGACCACCGCCAGGTGACCACGATGTGCGGACTGATCCGGCGGGAAAAGCACGGCGTCCACCTGCGGCCGAAAATCCACCATGACGAGACCGGGCACAGCGAAAATCACACCCTTTACAGCATTCTCGGTTTCTCCGCCGATGGCAGCGCGCCGACCGATGTCTGGCCGCTGATGCACGATTTCATCGGCGAGGGCGGTAGCCTCGAGAACCCGAGAGCGGTCTGGGAAAACGCCAAAGCACCGGACTACGAGCCCGCCGACCTGCACGGGCAGGAGGCCATCGGCGCCATGCGATTCGCCGCGGTCGAGCTGCAACCGGGCGCCGAGGCCGGCTGGGTGGTGGTCTGCGGCATCACCGACGGGTCCGGCGAAACCGCCTCATGGGGCCGGAAGTTCGGCAGCGCAGCGGCCTTCGAGGAACACTTTTCCCGAACCCACGACTACTGGCAACGGATCGTCTCCAGCGTCGATTTCAAGACCGGCGACCTCGATTTCGACAACTGGATGAAGTGGCTCACCTTCCAGCTCAAGTGCCGGCAGATCTTCGGCAACTCCTACCTGCCCGATTACGGCTATGGCCGCGGTGGCCGTGGCTGGCGCGACCTCTGGCAGGACCTCCTGTCGATCTTCCTCGTCGATCCCGAGAGCGCCCGCGAGGAGATCATCAACAACCATCTCGGCATCCGCGTCGACGGCTCCAATGCCACCATCATCGGCACCCGGCCGGGCGAATTCAAGGCTGACCGCAACAACATACCGCGTACCTGGTGCGACCACGGGGCATGGCCCTTCTACGTCGTCGATTTCTACCTAAACCAGACCGGCGATTACGAGGTGCTGCTCAAGGAAGCCACCTACTGGAAGGACGACTTCACCCACCGAAGCAAACAACGCGATTCGCAGTGGGATCCCCAACAGGGCCACCGGCAGCTCACCGCCTCCGGGGCGGTTTACTCCGGCTCGCTGCTCGAGCATGCCCTGATCCAGAATCTCAGCGCCTACTTCCACGTGGGCGAACACAACAATCTGCTGCTCGAAGGCGCCGACTGGAATGACACCATCGACATGGCCCGGGAAAGGGGCGAATCCGTCACCTTCCACAGCTATTACGCCAATAACTTCCTGCTCCTTGCCGACGCCCTTGAGCAACTCCAGGCCCGCGGCATTGAATCCGTCCAGGTATTCCCCGAAATGTTGCCGCTTCTCGACCGGCTCCCCGGCCAGATCCCGGTCGACTATGCCGACCCGCGGGCGAAACAGCGGCGCCTGCAGGCATTCTTCGAGTCGGTACGGCACTCGGTCGGCGACGAGAAGGCGAGTATCGCAATTCCCGACCTCGTTGCCGACCTGCGCACCAAGGCCGACGCGGCGATACAGCACATCCGCGAGAATGAGTGGATCCGCACCAGCGATGGAAAAGGCTTCTTCAACGGCCACTATGACAATGACGGCAGGCGCGTGCACGGCGAGCATCCGCTCGGGATCCGCATCGACCTCGTCGCCCAGGTGATCCCCACCATGTGCAACACCGCCGCCGACAGCCAACTGCCGCAAATGTACGCCGCCGTGCGCGACTACCTCCACGAACCGCGCCGAGGTGGATTGCGCGTCACCAGCGACTATCACGAGGTGCTGATGAATTACGGCCGCATTACCGGGTACGCCTACGGCTTCAAGGAACATGGAAGCAAGTGGATGCAGCAGAACGCGATGCTCATGTTCGGCCTCTACCAACGCGGCCTCGCGGCCGAGGCGTACGAGGTTTACCGCGACATCCGAAGCCTCTGTATGGATTCCGGAACTACCCGTACTTTCCCCTGCATCCCTTCGTTCATCGACCGTACCGAGCGGGGGTCCTACACCTACCTGACTGCTTCCGCAACATGGCTCCTGCTCGCCGTCTTCACCCGTATGTTTGGTATCCTCGGCCTCCACGGCGATCTCTGCATCCAGCCGCGGTTGTACGGTGAACAGTTCGACGAGAAAGCATCCACCGCCCTCTCCTTCCCTTTCCGCAACCGCCGGCTGCAAGTCCGGATCGAAAACCCGCACCGCCTCGATTACGGACAGTTCCAGATCGAAGGCGCGGAACTGGACGGCGCGAAGTTTGCCCCCGGGGGTGACAAACTCGTCATTCCCAGTCATAGGATCGACGCCCTCGATCCCGCCGAAACCCATACCATACGGATCATTCTCGGAAAACGGGGTCGGACCAGCATAAGTCACGGATAATGAAGGACATACTTTACAAAATGGCCCCTTTTTGCCGCTTATCTGCCGTTTATCCGGGGTGAAATCGCTTTCATATCGGAAAGAAAATACCGGGCAAGGGCAGAAACGGGTTAGAACCATGTTTCAGCCCCTATGAACTTTGCTTTAAGACTCCATTATCGGGGTGATTTCAACTCAAGGCATTGGCGTGCAATGCATTACATTGGTCCGACCCCATCCCCAAAAAAGTTGACTGTAGAGTAAAAATAGGCATAACACCCTATACGAATAACTGAATTCAAAGCACCAGCAGCGCATCGAATCAACAACATACTCAAAGGTGATCATATGAAAAAAGTACTGATATCGCTTAGCATTGCGGGTGTTCTACTGGGCGCTGTGGCCAGCCAGGCCAAAGCCGGTAGGCCCGAACTCTACCAGCAGCGGCTGGAGGTGGGCCGTGCCCTGCTGGAGGTGCAGTTGACGAACGTGGACGAAGTGCTGCCGTATTACACGGACGACATCGAATACCACGATCCGATCGTCGACATCCATGGGATTGAACAAATGGCCGGATTCCTCTACCAACTGCTGGGCGCTTCGCCCGATCTTGTCACGACCATCGAGGACGAGACCCTGATCGGGGACATCTACTCGGCGACATGGGTCATGTCCGGCCAGTTCATCGGCATTCCCTACGAGGCCAAGGGCATCTCGATTTTCAAATTCGAACCCCGGTCGGCGCTGGTGTACTACCAGCGCGACTACTATTCCGAGGGGGACATCATGGCCACCATTCCGGGTCTGGACCTGGCGATTGGCGGCTTCCGTACGGTCTACCGCTGCGCGGTGGATCCGACCTTCGAGTGCCCGCTCGGTGAGCCTCCGGCCGAAAGCGGCGCTGTACTCGGACTCGAGGGGCCGGACAACCCGCAGGCAATGGCCGGACGCGGCAACCGCCTGCGTTCGCCGGAGCAGTTGCGCCGTGCGCAGCTGGTGGTCGGTCGCCAACTGGTCGAGATCAATGCCGGAAACTACACGGACGTGCTGCCGTATCTGGCGGGCGACTACGAGTACCACGATCCCATTGTCGACATCTACGGCCCCGGGATGATGGCCGAGTTCCTCGGACGGCTCTTCGCCGGCTCGTCGGAACTGTACACCACGGTCGAGGACGAGACGCTGGTCGACGGCGTTTACATGGCGACCTGGACGATGTCCGGGATGTTCGACGGCGCGCCCTTCAGCGCCCCGGGCATGTCGATCGTCAAGTTCGTCGACGGCACCCTCCAGGCCTCCTACTCGCGCGACTATTACACGGAGGGGGACATCATGCTGGGCGTTCCCGAACTCGTCGAAGCGGTGTCGGGCTTCCGGGTCTACTACCGCTGCGCGGTGGATCCGACCTACGATTGCCCGCTCTGAGACTCGCCATTCAGGCAAAATGGCTTTGGTCATGGTATGGTTTCGGCCTGCCATGGCCTTTTTTTTCACTGAACAAGCGAAAACTTTCCACCTTGCGCAGTCGCAAGCCAAAGGCCAGCCTCGGAAAGCATAAGAACCGGAGCAATCATGCCAGCGGAAAAGAAACTGGGATTCAAAATGAGTCATCCGAAGGGTTTCAGGCCCCGTCGCGGGCTGAACTGGTTCTCGCTAGGGTTGATGTATGCCACGTATTACATGTGCCGCTACAACTTCCGCTTTGCCACGCCGGGAATGCAGGAGGAATTCGGCTTCAGCATCACCCAGATCGCCGACCTGATGGCCATCTGGTCGCTTACCTATGGAACCGGACAGCTGGTCAATGGCCTGCTCAGCGACAAGATCGGCGGCAAGCGCTCCATGCAGATCGGGGCCATCGGGACCATCGCTGTGAGCCTGACCCTCGGGCTCGCCTCCCTGACCGGTATCGGCAGCGCGATTACATCGACCGGCCTGTTTACGGGCATTGATCCAGCTTTTCTTGCCATTTCGATCATCTGGCTGCTCAACGGCTGGTTCCAGTCGTTTGGCGCTCCGGGAATGGTGAAGGTGAATGCGGCCTGGTTCCACCGGACGGAGCGCGGCACCTTCGCCGGCATATTTGGTTTCATGATCCAGCTTGGCCAGGTTTCCATTTCCAAGCTGAGCCCGGCGATCCTCAATGGGGTTTCGCTGGGCTTCATTGTTTTCGCCGAGGGCGAGTGGCGGGCCCTGTTCATCCTTCCGCCAATTTTCACGGCCTCCGCCCTCCTGTTCATGTCCCTGGTGGCAAAACAATCGCCGGAGGAAGCTGGGTATCCGGATGTAATTGAGGATGAAATCGATAATTCAGAAGGAACGACCACGAGCCTCAAGCAATCCTTCAGGACGATTTTCACCCATCCGCTGGTCTGGTTTTATGCAGTCGCCTATGCCTGTACCGGTGCGGTCAGATCCAGCTCCGACCACCTCGCCGTCCTGTACTTCCAGGATCAGCTCGGGATGAACATGAAAACCAACATCCCGGCCATTGTCGCATGGACCCTTGCCTTGATGCCCATCGCGGCGGTTTTTGGTTCACTGGCCTCGGGCTGGGTATCGGACAAATTTTTCCGGGGACAGCGCTCGCCGGTTGCCATGGTTTTGTACTTCCTAGAGGCGGTTGTGATCGGCTCCGCGGCCCTGCTGCTGCTGAATGGCCTGGTGGGGCCCACGGCCGCGGGAATCCTCACAGGATGCATCATCCTGCTGCTGATCGCCCTGACCGCCAATTCCACCCATTCCATCGTCGGTGCAGCCGCCCCGATGGATATCGGCGGCAAGAAAATGGCGGGATTCGCGGCGGGGGTCATTGACTCCTTTCAGTATTACGGGGGCGCCCTCTCACTGATCATAACCGGGCGGGTCCTTGATGCGACCAAGGAACAGTTCGGCTGGACCTTCTGGTACGTGATCATGGCCGGGTTCGGTGTCATCGGCGGCGTTTCCATGTTTCTCGTAATGCGGAAACAGAAGCGCATGGATAAGGCGGCTGTTGCCGGTTAGAACCTCACCCACCGCAGCGTTACAGGCAATCGTTGACCTGCATGCCATCAAACAGGGGAAAAGCGTCCACAGTAACCGGGTTGGTAGAGGCGTAACCCAAGCCGATCCGCAATGATGACAAAATGGGCAACCCGGGCCTTGGAGTCCAGTCCGTCGATTTGGATATCAGCGGGCTTGCCCTCGATCCGGGCGTTGATCCCGATTACCCCGGGGAAATGCTCGACTACTTCCCTGCCGTCTGGCCGTGGTCCCAGTACGACTGCCGCTACCACGAGAAAAACCCCTACGATGCCTTTGCCCGTCTCGCGAAGGAGCGCAATCGCGGCTTCTTCTATTCGTCCACTCTCGATTTTTACTCGAGCAAGACCTATCCGACCGGCACATGGGACCTGATTTTTGATATTGAAAAGGCCAGGCAACTCGGGGTGCACGGCCAGTACCGCCACTACATGGAGACGGAGCTGACCCGTGCCTACCGGCAGACCCTGGAGCGCGGAATCCAGCAGGACACGGGTATCATCAATGTCGTCACCTGGAACGACTATGCCGAAGGGCACGAACTTGCCCCCAGCTCCAATCACAACTTCGCCTTCGCCATGATCCTCAACTACTACCGGGAAAAGTGGCTCAACCCGGATCATGTGGTCGGGGAGGAACAGGCTGCGGTCTTTTTCAAGAAGTACCGGCACGATGTGAAGCCGGTCTTTGATTACGAACTCTTTTCGGAGGGCCATGTCGACGAATCCGCCGCTGACTTCATCGAGGTCGTCACCCTGCTCAAGGAACCGGCCGAGGTCTACATCAACGGAACGCTGGCCGGAACGGCCCAGGCCGGCATCGATGAGGTCCGGATCCCCTCCGAGGCCGGGCCCGTCCGCTTTGAGGTGAAGCGGGAGGGGCAGCGCGTCCTTTTCCTTGAGGCCACCGAGGCGATCACCGCGCAACCGTATCGCACGGACCGCACGACCTACGGATATTCCACCGTTGAGGAGGCCTATATCGAAAAGGTCTTCGGCAGTGACCGCCGCTCGATTCTCCCCTCGCGCGGGTATGCCCCGGCACCCGCCACGCCCGACTAAATTACCTCACTCGGCTCCTTCGCCGGGCAGCTGGAACTTGAAGACCCGCGGGGCAAGGACGGTCTCCATGAGGCGGTCCTTGTCCCCATCGAAAGTTTTTGTCACGGGATTTTCACTACGCCCGAGGCCCTCGAACACGCCGGCGTCGACGAGGTGCCAGAGGACGGCCTTGGCCTGCCCCTCGTTGGTGAAGAGGCCGAAGTGGCTTTCCGATCCGTCGGGCGTGCTGCTCTTCCACGGCTCGTCAAAGGCCTGGAAGTAAAAGCAGCTCATGCCCGCTGACTCCGTCCATTCGCGCACGGCGTCATGGAAAAGCTTGGACGTGTATTCATCAGCGGCGCAGGTGCCCTCGTTGCCGTAATGGGAGTCGTCACGGGTGGCCCAGCCCGTCTCCCCGATGTGGATCTCCTTCTCTATCCCGTTTTCCCGGAAATAAGCCCGCACCGCCGCCACCTGGGCCTTCTGATGGGCCACGGCCCGCTCCACCGCCCTCGCCTTCTCCTCGGGGACCGGCAGCTCGGCCCTGGGGTGAGCCTGCCGAACCTCCTCCGCCGGGTCCGCCCCGGCCTGAGCCGGTCGAATGGCCCATTGGAAGGTCGGATAATAATACGTGTCATGAAAGGCGTAGGTGTGAAGGGAGACGTAGTCCAGCGCCCGCAGCAGGGCCAGGAGGTCGTCATTGCGATAGCTCTCCTCCCCGCCCAGGGCCGCCCAGTTGTCCGAGGTCGTGATCCAGAGATCCGATGCCAGGCGCCCCGCTTCCCGGGCCTCCTGCAGGACCTTCACCCACTTGTGGATGATCGCCGGGGCCACGTGGTGCGGCTGCCAGGTCACCATTGCCTCATTCCCCACCGCGATAATCTTCACAATGTCCGGATACTGCTCCGCCAACTCGATCGCCCGCGCAATCTCGCGCCCGTTCAGCTCCGCGTCCCCTTTGGCGTGATTGGCCGCCTCCGTGTAGATCCCCTCACACTGGATCCACGCCCCCAGCATCACGTACATCTCGAAGCCCGCGTCCGCCTCCTTCAATTCCCGGATCGCCGCCAGGATCCGCTCCGTCTGCGGGAAAAGCTGCGTGTTGTAGGTCCGGATCATCCGCACCCCCATCGCCTCCATCAGCAACAGGTCCTCCCGGATCTCCGCCACCGTCGGGCACAACTCGTCCGCCCGCTGCGTCGTCCGCCACCCCGAATAGCTCATCGCCAGGTACTCCGCATTCCCCAGCATCGCCTCCGCCTCCGGTTCCCCCGTCTCCACTTTGCATCCATTCAACAGCAGCACGCCGCCCATAAAGGCCGCCAGCTTGATTTTTCCGCCAATTTCACGCAGGGGTTTCATGTCTCGCCAAAGCTGCAGAACCCCGTCGGGCGATGTCAATAGAAATCCTGCATAAATATGCATAAAATTGGCCGCGCCGGTCATCCAATCTGACCCTCGGACTGGCCCTGGTGCGCCGCCGCAGGGCCAGCCCTTCTACGAGAACTACAGGGACCTATCGGCGGATATGGGCCGCTGCTACTCGACCGACCTGCTCACAGGGCGCACCAAGAAATCGATACAGGACCATGCGAGGGCCAACCCCGGTTCGTCCAGCGAGGCCTCCGAGCCAATCTGAAAGGCCAGCGGCAGCGGTTTGACAATCATTCCTTTCCGGGGTGATCCCAATCCATGTTTCTCAAAGAACCGGCCAAAAGGCCCCCTCGGCAATTGACAAGCCAGGAGGCTGACTGATTTAATGCAGGTTCAGACTATCCTCACCATCGCTTGCCATGAAAAGAATTCTCCCCCTCCTGACGATGTGGGTGGCCGTGTCTGTTCCCCTGACAGCCGTCCAGACCACCACCCTCCTCACCGATTCCTTTGATAACCTCTCAAACTGGACGGACCTCTCCCTGGCCATTGATTGGGGCGACGGGACGACCCCGGCTTCCGCCTTTACGACCGACAACGGCTGGGCCCAGTTCAACGAGGCCCTCGACACAAGCTGGGTCGGCTACGGGAATGGCAAGCTCAACATGTTCCAGGCGCTGGATCTGCAGTTTGCCGCCCCCATCGACCATACCCGTTCCATCATCACCATTGAATTCCGCATCCGCTGGGAACTGGCCCAAAGCGGAGGGAAAGACGGGGAAAGCAACCGGTTCATCGTATCCCTGAACCACGATTATCCGGCGGGCGGCATTGACGTCACCCAGCAGCAGCGCGCCCGCGACGGGAGCTTTCCCTGGTACGCCCGGCCCGCCTACCAGATCCGCATCCGGGGCGGCGTTGAATCCAGCCAGGCCGAGCCCATCCTGATGTACGGGGGCGGACTCGATCTTGAAGGCGAGTACGAGTACAACACCAGTCTCCAGTATTGGTTTCCCGGCTTCGTCGCCTCCGTCGGCTGGGGTCACCTGGACGGTTTGCCGGACACGCCCCGGATCATTTCACCGGGCCTCGAATACGGAACAGGCAGCCCCAACACTTCCCCCGGCATGTATCCATGGTCCACCTACGACATTATTGACGGTGGCATCGCCAGCAGCAACTGGCAGCGCTTCCTGTACATCATTTACCCGGACCGTCAGGAGGTCTGGCGCAACCCGCTCGATACCGACGAGCCCGGCGACTACGTCCTCGAGATGGCCATGGCCATGGCCCTGCCCGCCGAGAACCTTGAGCCCGGCGCGCCCCTCTACCGCTATTTCGAACAGCTCGAGGGTGTCCGCCTGTTCTGGCGCCAGGCCGGCGCGGATGACAACGCCTACCTCGACTGGTTGACCATTTCCGAGACCGTATTCGATTCCAACTACCAGTTCTGGGCCAGCGGGTATTTCGGTGCGGCCACGGTCTCCGATGACCTCCAGGAGCCCGGCATCTGGGGAATGGAGGCCAATCCGGACGGCGATCCCTTCCCCAATTCGGTCGACCGCTGCCTCAACCAGTCCCCGCTCGCCCACGATCCCCTCATGATCGAGGAAGCCGACCTCACCGTCGGGGACTATAATCTCTTCGCGGATGTCACTTTTCTCGAGTATCCGGACCCCCTGTTTGAGTTTTATCCATTGACCCCCTTGGATCCCAATGAACCGAGCCTTCCCGGTTACTGGGGCAAACAGGCCAATCCGGATGGCGATTTTTACACCAACGCCGCCGAGCAGCTGCTCGGAACGGATCCATTCAGCGCGGATCCCGATCCCGCAAAAGGGGTCACCATCCGGTTCGACCGCGAGGATCTGGTACTGGCCGCCATCTACGAGATCGACTCCACCATGCAGGACATGACCGCCGGGCTCCAGGTCTCCACCGATGCCAGCACCTGGTTCGTCCCGGCCGGGACCGAGCACTATCGCGCCTGGCGCACCGACGGAACGTATGCCGTCGTCACCAAAATGCCGCTACCAGCCGGCTCCGGTCGCTTCTTTGTCCGCTTCAAGGTCGAGGAAATCCCGTAGCATTGGGGGGGCTGCTAATCCATGATTAAGGAAAGCAGGAAAGCTTTTTTGATGGCGCGGATAATTCTTTCGTGAGTTGGCGTTTTCCCGCTTCCCCGTTTTCCTTGTTCAGAACAGACTTCCGTGCGATTTCCGCCTGATGTTATACCGGTTTCACCAAGGTTTGATGCAATTGCGGCGGGCATTCGTGGCGCGCG